>NZ_JBHWEB010000013.1:20096-123252 GCF_042734395.1 Amycolatopsis sp. NPDC059657
GGGGCGGCTCCCCCCCCGGCCGCCCCGCTTCTCGCGCCGTTTTGGGGTGGTTTTTTTTTGGGCGGTTTACACCGGCCAAAACACACCCACGACTACCCGAGCAGAGCGTCGACGAAGGCACCGGGCTCGAAGGGCGCCAGGTCGTCCGGCCCTTCGCCCAGGCCGACCAGCTTCACGGGCACGCCGAGTTCGCGCTGCACCTGGAAGACGATGCCGCCCTTCGCGGTCCCGTCCAGCTTGGTCAGCACGATGCCGGTCACGTCGATGACCTCGGAGAACACCCGCGCCTGCATCAGGCCGTTCTGGCCGGTGGTCGCGTCGAGTACGAGCAGGACCTCGTCGACCTTCGCGAGCTTTTCGACGACGCGCTTGACCTTGCCGAGCTCGTCCATCAGGCCCGTCTTGGTGTGCAGGCGGCCCGCGGTGTCGATGAGCACAGTGTCGACGCTCTGGTCGATGCCGCGCTTGACCGCGTCGAACGCGACGGCGGCCGGGTCGGCGCCTTCCTTGCCGCGGACGACCTCGGCGCCGACGCGCTCGGCCCAGGTCTGGAGCTGGTCGGCGGCGGCCGCGCGGAAGGTGTCGGCCGCGCCGAGCACGACGGTGTTGCCCTGCGCCACGAGCACGCGGCCGAGCTTGCCGGTGGTGGTGGTCTTGCCGGTGCCGTTGACGCCGGCGACCAGCACGACGGCGGGCTGCTTCTGGCCGTCGACCACGTGCGGGAGCGCGCGGACGGCGCGGTCGCGCTCGGTCGACAGGGTGGACGTGAGGACCTCGTGCAGGACGGCGCGGGCGTCTTCGGAGGTACGGACGGCACGGCGCGAAAGCTCGTCGCGCAGTCTCGTGACGATCTCGCCGGTCAGTGCGGCGCCCAGGTCCGCCACCAGCAGGGTGTCTTCGACCTCCTGCCAGGAATCCTCGTCGAGGTCACCGGCGCCGAGCAGGCCGAGCAGGCCCTGGCCGAACATCGAGCGGGACTTCGACAGACGGCCACGCAGCCGCTCCAGGCGGCCGGTCGCGGGCTCGATCTCTTCGACGGGCGCCACCGGCTCGGCTTCGGGGAGCACGATGTCGACGACCGGGCGCTGCGGCGAGTCCCTCGGGACGGCCGCGTCGTCGCCGACGGCGGGCTGGCCGTCGGTCTCCGGCCGGTCCTCGACCGGGTGAGTCTCGCCGCCTGGCGCCAGCGCGATCCCGCTGCCTGCCTGGTAACTACCGCCCTTGGGTTTCTGCTCGACCTCGGCGGCCGCCTTGTTGTCCAGGCTGATGCGGCGCTTGCGCGCGATGATCAGCCCCGACACCAGTGCGACGACCAGCGCGAGTACGACTACGACGACGATCCAGAACCAGGGCGCGTTTGACACGGCCGTCATCTTCGCAGGTGCGTAGGCGACCGCACGCACCCACCGCTCCGCCAACGGATAACGATGTGTCAACCCGTTGGGACAAGAGTCAACGCCAGGGGTTGCGTCACGCGCTGTCGTGGACTAGACCACTCCGCGTGGTGGTGCCTACTTACGACGCCCTGCGGGTCGTCGGCCTGATCTCCGGCACGTCGATCGACGGCATCGACGTGGCGGCCGCCGAGTTGCATGTCGAAGGCGATCTGGTCGAACTCGTCCCCCTCGGCCATCGCGAACTCGAGTATCCCGAAGGGCTGCGGACGGACCTGCTCGCCGCGCTGCCGCCCAAACCGTGCAGCGCGGCCATGCTGACCCAGCTCGACACCCGCGTCGGCCAGGCGTTCGCCGAGGCCGCCAGGATCGGCGTCAACCGGCTCGCAGGCGGGCACGCGCACGTCGTCGCGTCGCTCGGGCAGACGGTGTACCACTGGGTCGAGAACGGCGTCGCGCACGGCACGCTCCAGCTCGGCCAGCCTGCGTGGATCGCCGAGCGCACCGGGCTGCCGGTGGTCGCCGACTTCCGCGTCCGCGACATCGCGGCGGGCGGGCACGGCGCGCCGCTCGCGAGCACGCTCGACGCGCTCTGGCTGCGCGACCTCGCCGAGACGAACGGGCACGCGGTCGCCGGGCTGAACATCGGCGGGATCGCGAACGTGACGGTCGTCGAGCCCGGCGGCGAGACGCTGGCGTTCGACACCGGCCCCGGCAACGCGCTGCTCGACATCGCCGCCACCGAGATGACCGGCGGCGAACTCCGCTGCGACATCGACGGCGCGCTCGCGAGCCGCGGTGTCGCCAGGCTCGATCTGCTGGAACGGCTGCTGCGCGACTCCTACTACGAACAGCCGGCGCCGAAGTCGACCGGCAAGGAGCATTTCCACGCCGAATACCTGCTCGCGGCGATGGCGGGCCTGCCGGAACTGTCCGGCGAGGACCTGCTCGCGACCCTCACCGAGCTGACCGCGACCACGATCGCCGAAGAATGTATGAGGTATTCGGTCAAAACGGTGGTGGCTTCCGGCGGAGGGGTGCAGAATCCCGCTCTCATGGGGGCATTGGTCAAGAATCTGCCCGGCACGGCGATCAAGACCAGCGACGAACTCGGGGTGCCGAGCGTCGCCAAAGAGGCGTACCTGACCGCACTGCTCGGCTGGCTCACCTGGACCGGCCAGGCCGCGAACCTGCCGTCCGCCACCGGCGCGACCGGTTTTCGTTTGCTGGGCAGCATTACGCCGGGCGACGGGCCGCTGCTACTGCCCACCCCTCTGTCCGAAACCGTCACCCGTTTGCGGGTTTCCGGGGTTACCGCCGAAAGGGTAGGAGAGTCGAATGCGCCCTCTTGATTTAACGATCGTCATACTCTATTTGGCGGCGATGCCGCTGATCGGCGTACTGGTCGGCCGCAAACAGAAATCGTCGGCGGACTACTTCGTCGGCGAGCGGAGCCTGCCGTGGCCCGCGGTGATGCTTTCGGTGGTGGCGACGGAAACGTCGACCTTGACCGTCATCAGCACGCCAGGCCTGGTATTCGGCAACGGATTCCTGTTCCTGCAGCTGGCTTTCGGCTACATCATCGGCCGGACGATCGCGGCGCTCGTGCTGCTGCCGCGGTACTTCAGCGGAAACCTGGTGAGCGCGTACGAGTTCCTGGGCAAGCGTTTCGGCAAGGGGCTGCAGGGCACGGCCTCGCTGACCTTCGTGATCACCCGGCTGCTGGCCGAGGGCGTGCGGCTGTTCGCGGGCGCGATCCCGATCAAGTTCATCCTGGCGCACTACGGCATCCACCTGGACTACTGGGCGATCGTCGTCATCGTGACCGTGCTGACGCTGATCTACGCCTACGTCGGCGGGATCAAGGCGGTCGTCTGGGTCGACGTCATCCAGCTGTCGCTGTACCTCGGCGGTGCGGCCGTCGCGGCGATCGTGCTGCTGAACAAGCTGCCGTCGGACTGGGCGAGCCAGGCTTCGGCCGACGGCAAGTTCATGCTCGTCGACTTCGGCAAGCATCTGCTGACCAGCCCGTACGCGTTCATCACCGCCGTGCTCGGTGGCGCCGCCCTGTCGATGGCCTCGCACGGCGCGGACCAGCTCATCGCGCAGCGCCTGCTGGCCACCCGCGGCCTGCGTGACGGTCAGAAGGCGCTGATCGGCAGCGGGATCTTCGTGACCATCCAGTTCGGGCTGTTCCTGCTGGTCGGCTCGATGCTGTGGGTGTTCAACGGCCGCAAGACCGTCAGCCAGCTCGGCATGCAGAGCTCGGACGACGTCTTCACCCGGTTCATCATCGACGATCTGCCGGTCGGCGTGTCCGGCCTGTTGATCGCGGGTGTGCTCGCGTCGACCATGGGCGCGCTGGCGTCGGCGCTGAACGCGCTGTCGACGTCGACCGTCGCGGACCTGTACCAGCGCTTCACGCACAGGTCGGCCGAAGACTCGAAGCTGCTCAAGCATGGTCGTTTGTGGACACTGATCTGGGCGATCGTGTTCGCGATCTTCGCGTCGATGTTCTCGACGACGAAGAACGCGGTCATCGAACTGGGCCTCGGCATCGTCGGCTACACCTACGGCGCGCTGCTGGGCGCGTTCCTGCTCGGCCTGCTGATCAAGAAGGCACGCCAGCTCGACGCGATCATCGCGTTCGTGGCGACCGTGGTGGGCATGGCCTTCGTGATCCTCGGCGTGAAGTTCAGCGCGAAGACGGGCGCGTTCATCGGCATCGACTTCAGCAAGGCCGCCGGTGACAAGGTCGCGCTCGCGTACCCCTGGTACACCCTGCTCGGCGTGGTGATCACGCTGGTCGTGGGCGGGCTGCTTTCGCTGCGCCACAAGACACCCGCGCCCGAACCCGAGCCCGAGGAAGAGCCCGCAGCGGCGTAGGGGTCGTGAGTGGTACGGCCGGTTAGAACCGGCCGTACCACTCACGAGCCTTTAGACAGTGACCGGTTCTTCCACGGGCGCGGCCTCTTCGGTGCGCAGGCGCTGCGAGATGACCTTGGTGATGCCGTCGCCCTGCATGCTCACGCCGTAGAGCGCGTCGGCGATCTCCATGGTCGGCTTCTGGTGGGTGATGATGATCAGCTGCGAAGACGCGCGCAGCTGCTCCAGCAACCCGATGAGCCGTCGCATGTTGGTGTCGTCGAGCGCGGCCTCGACCTCGTCCATCACGTAGAAGGGTGAAGGGCGGGCACGGAAGATCGCGACCAGCATCGCCACCGCGACCAGCGATTTCTCGCCACCGGAGAGCAGTGAGAGCCGCTTGACCTTCTTGCCGGGCGGGCGCGCTTCGACGTCGACGCCGGTGGCGAGCAGGTCGTTCGGCTCGGTGAGGATCATCCGGCCCTCACCGCCGGGGAACAGCACGTTGAACACGATCTCGAACTCGCGCGCGACATCTTCGTACGCCGACGCGAAGACCTCCAGGATCTTCTCGTCGACCTCCTTGATGACGGTCAGCAGGTCCTTGCGCGTGTCCTTGAGGTCTTCGAGCTGCGTCGACAGGAACTTGTAGCGCTCCTCGAGCGCCGCGAACTCCTCCAGCGCCAGCGGGTTGACCTTGCCCAGCAGCGCGAGGTCCTTCTCGGCGCGCTTGGAGCGGCGCTGCTGTGTCGCGCGGTCGAACGGCATCGGCGGCGGCGGGGTGACGTCCTCGCCGCGCTCTTTCGCCGCCTCGTACTCGGCCATCTCGCCGGCGCTCGGCGGCACCGGGACGTCGGGGCCGTACTCGGCGACGAGGTCGCTCAGTCCCATGCCGAAGTCTTCGGCGATCTTGGTTTCCAGTTGCTCCAGGCGAAGCCGCTGTTCGGCGCGCAGCACCTCGTCGCGGTGCACGGCGTCGGTGAGCTTCTCCAGCTCGCCGGTCAGCTCGCGGACCTTGCCGCGGATGCCGGACAACGCGGTCTCGCGGCTTTGCCGCTGGGCCTGCGCCTCGTCGCGTTCGGCGGCGGCACGCTGGACGGAGTGCTCGATGCGCTCCAACGCGATCTCGCCGCCGTCGACCACCGCGGTGGCGATGTCGGCGCCGCGCTGACGGGCGACGCGGGCCTTCTCGGCGCGGTCACGGGCCTGGCGTTCGGCGGCTGCCGCGCGGCGCAGGGACTCGGCCTTGCCCGCGATGCTGCGCGAGCGCTCTTCGGCGGTGCGGAGCTGGAGCCTGCCTTCCATCTCCTCCTGGCGGACGGTGGCCAGTTCGTCGGCGGCCATGTCGCGCTCGGCGGTGTCCGGGTCCTCGTCGACGGCCTCGTCGGCGACCATCGTGAGCCGCTCTTCCAGCTCGGCGAGCTGGGTCAGCGCCTGCTCGCGGCTCTGCTCGACCTTGAGGCGCTGGTTGCGCAGGCGCTCGACCTCGGCCTCGGCGGCACGCGCGGCCTGCTGCATGCGGTTGAGCCGCTCGGACGAGCGCGCCTTGCGGACCTTCGCCTCGCCCAGCGCTTCCTTCGCCTGGCCGACCTCGTCGCGTCGCGCCTGCTGCTCGGCGCGCGCGCCTTCCAGCTCGGCGCCGGTGCGCTCGAGCGACCGTTCCGCGGCGAGCAGCCTGTCCTGCGCCTCGTCGACGGCGGCCTGCACCTCGATGACGCTCTCGCGCCGCTGCGAGCCGCCCGCGGCCCAGCGCGACCCGAAGACGTCGCCTTCGCGGGTGACCGTGCTGACCTCCGGATGCACCGCGACCAGCCGCCGCGCCTCATCCAGACCGTCCACAATGGCCACAAGCTCCAGCGCGCGCTCGACGGCGGGGCGCAACGCTTCGGGAGCCCGCGCGACCTCACGGGCCCAGCGCGCACCGCCGGTAAGCGACGGCCAGCCGGAGTGGTCCACAGTGGACGCTCCGCCGCCGAGCAGGATGCCGGCCCGGCCGGAATCGTTGGTCTTCAAGTACTTCAACGCGGCGAGCGCGTCTTCGCCGCCCGCGACGGCGACCGCGTCGGCGACCGGGCCCAGCGCCGCGGCCAGCGCGACCTCGAAGCCGGGCTCGACGGTCAGCAGCGCGGCGACGGACCCGAGCAGGCCGGGCAGCTCGTGCGAAGCGCCGAGCAGCGCGCCGGCGCCGTCCTTGCGTCGCAAGCCCATCGAGAGTGCCTCGACACGCGCGCGCTCGGAAGCGATCTCGCGCTCGGTGGTGCGCTCGGCTTTGACGAGCTCTTCGACACGCGCCTTGGCCGAGTTGTTGGCCTCGACCGCGCGGTCGTGACGTTCCTGCAGGTCAGCGTCGTCAGACTCCTCGACACCGCCCTCGGCGCGCGCCTCTTCCAGCTCCTCGACGGCGAACTCGGCTCGCGCGGCGGCCTCTTCGATCGACACCGAGATGCGCTCGATCTCGTCCGAGGTGGCGCCGTTCTTCGAGCGCAATGCCTCGACCTGGCCGGTGAGCTTCGCGAGCCCCTCACGGCGGTCGGCGATCGCGCGGACCGCGGCCATGTGCGCCCGCTCGGCTGCCTGGACCTGCCGTTCGAGCTGCTCACGGCGTTGCACGGTCATCGACAGCAGCTCACGCGCCTCAGCGACGCCCTCGGCGAGCTCCGCTTCCTGCTCGGCGGCCTCCTCGGCCTCCATGAGCAGCTCGTCGGGATCACGCCCGCTGCTGTGGCCCGCGACGTCGGCCGACAGGTGCCGCTGACGCTCGATGGCGAGGCGGACGGTGCCGCGCAGGCGCTCGGCCAGCGCGGAAAGCTTGTACCAGTTGTCCTGTGCGGCAGCGAGCAGCGGCGCGTCCTCGGCGAGCGACGCCTCCAGGTCGGTCTCCTGCGCCGTGACCAGCTCCAACGCCTGCTCGACCTCGGCACGGCGCGCGCGGGCGGTCTGCTCGTCGGCCTCTTCGCGGGCGATCGCGTCGCGCTGGGTGACAAGATCGTCGGCATACAGGCGGAGGCGGGAATCCCGCAGCTCGGACTGCACGGACTGGGCCTTGCGCGCGATCTCGGCCTGCTTGCCGAGCGGCTTGAGCTGGCGGCGCAGCTCGGTGGTCAGGTCACCGAGGCGGTCGAGGTTGGCCTGCATCGCGGTGAGCTTGCGCAGGGCCTTTTCCTTGCGCTTGCGGTGCTTGAGGACACCGGCGGCCTCTTCGATGAACGCGCGGCGCTCCTCCGGCTTGGCCTCGAGGATCTGCGCGAGCTGGCCCTGGCCGACGATGACGTGCATCTCGCGGCCGATACCGGAGTCGGACAGCAGCTCCTGGACGTCCATCAGGCGGCAGGTGCTGCCGTTGATCTCGTATTCGCTCGCGCCGTCGCGGAACATGCGGCGGGTGATCGAGACCTCGGTGTACTCGATCGGGAGCGCGCCGTCGGCGTTGTCGATGGTCAGCGTCACCTCGGCGCGGCCCAGCGGCGCGCGGCCCGCGGTGCCGGCGAAGATGACGTCCTCCATCTTGCCGCCGCGCAGGTCCTTGGCGCCCTGGGTGCCCATGACCCAGCGCAGCGCGTCGAGCACGTTCGACTTGCCGGAGCCGTTCGGCCCCACGACACAGGTGATACCCGGTTCGAAACGCAGCGTGGTGGCCGAGGCGAAGGACTTGAAGCCCTTCAGCGTCAAGCTTTTCAGGTGCACTGGGTGCAGACCCCTCTGGCCTCGGGTTTTCCTCTGTCAATCGCCGAATGTTACCTGGGGTGCTCCGCCACTTGTGGGACGTGGGGGGCTAGCGCTCCACGAAGCCGGTCAGGCCGCCTTTCGGCGCGGACCACCGCTCGATGACCTGATCTACACGTCCGGGTGATTCTCCGGACCTCAAGCAGGTCAACAACCGCTCACAGTGGTCACGAGTACCCTCCGCTACCACCTCAACACGCCCGTCGCGCAGGTTGTTCGCACTGCCGACCACCCCGATCTCGAGTGCTTTCGCCCGGGTCCACCAGCGGAAACCCACCCCCTGGACCTGCCCGTGCACCCACGCCGTCAACCGGACCTCGTCAAGTTCCTCACTCACAGGACTTATTGTGCCGGTTGCGGAGGGTGAACTGTGAGCGTGCTCTAGCTCGCTGAGGGTGAATCGACGGTGATAACGTCCCCGTCCAGGGGTCCCCCGACCGTGGGAGTTTCACGGTTTCCCCGCTATCCCCGAAGTCCCCCATCGAGGAGCAAACAGCATGTCCCCTGGGCCCGAGGCGAGCCCGCGTATCTCCGTGGCGCCGCCGCGTGAGACGAACGGACTGATGCAGCGCACCGGATACGCCGTACTGGCGGTGGGCGGTCTCGTCGTGGCGACGGCGTTCGCCGCGGTCGCCGAACTGGCCGGACCCGGCGTCGGCCACGACGCCAGCGGCCCGGGGCTCGGCGGTGGCACCGGCTCCGGCCCCGCCACCCAGGTCATCCAGGGCAACGGCACCGCGGGCGGCCCCGAGACGATCCCCGGCGCCGGCGCGCCAGGAGCCCCGTCGTCCTCGTCGGCGGCCCCGACGACGGTCGTGAGCGTGGGCCCGGACGGCAAGCCGACCACCACGGTCATCGCCCCGCCACCCCCGCCCCCGAACCCCGGCGACCCCGGCACCACCCCGAACGACCCCGGCACCCCCACGCCGCCGACGACCCGGCCGACCAAGCCGACTTCCTCGGCTCCGTCGTCGCCGTCGTCACCCTCGCCGTCGTCGCCCGGCTCCCCGACCTCGTCCCCGATCACGACCAAGGTCGACCCGCCCTCCTCGGGCACCTCGCCGGGCGGCTCCCCCAGCCCCACGCACCCCTAACGGGGGCCGAAATGCCGTCGCAGCGCGCCTCGCGCTCGGGTTGGGTGAACGCGACCTGACCGCTGTTCTGCGAGGAGGAACCGTGCGGCGTTTCGTTCGACTCGTGGTCATGGCGCTCATGCTGGCCACCCTGCCGGTGATCGGGAGCTCGGCGGCAGGCGCCGTCGAGCCCGTGCTGACGGTGGCGCAGCGGCGCGCCTACCTCAACTACTACGCCCCGGTGATCTTCAAACGGGCCAACGAGGACAACGGCCAGGACGGCCGTGACTGGCTGACCAACTTCGATTTCGACCAGGACCAGAACTTCGCGACCAACCGGGTCAACTGGGTCGAGAGCGAGCGCTATGTCGCGGCTTCGGCGGCGAACGCGACCACCAGCCCGTATGCCGGGTGGCGCATCCGCCCGACGCTGTACACGTCCTTGATCGAGTACACCAGCGGCGGTGTGAAGTCGCTGGTGCTGCTCTTCCACGTGTACAACGCGGCGGACAAGCAAGGCGACGCCATCCACGACTGGGAACGGATCGAGATCGTGGTCCGCGGCGTCACCGGCACACCGGGCGCGGCCGGTGAGTACGTGAACAACTCGACCATCACGCATCACCACGAGCACATCATCCGCAAGCGCGGCGACTCCGGCTTCAACTTCATGACCACGCCGACCGGCAAGCACCTGATGGTCTGGCAGGCCGACGAAGCGGGCAGCGTGCTCGCCACGCACGCGCACGAGCTGCGGTACGTGAAGGACAGCTACGCCTCGCTGATCAGCCAGCCGGTGACGAACGACGCCGAGGTGGAGATCAGCGGCAAGGACGTCAACGAGAACGTCCACTACATCTTCGTCCCGCAGGCGTCTTCGAGCGCGGTGAGCGCCTGGGGCGCGAAGACGCTGAGCTTCGCCAACGCGTCGACGCTGATCGCCGGGCACGACAACGAGCACACCGTCGACTGGTACCAGGCCAAGCGGATCACTTACGAGCTGCAGGACATCGCCGACCTCATCCCCACCCACTGGTCGCAGAACCCGGCCTGGTCCAAGCACTGGCTGTCGTCGGCCGTCGACGACGTCGAACTGGAATCGCCGGTGGTCAACGAGCTGGGCGCGACCGAGGTGAGCACCGGGCGCCAGCGTTTCTACAGCAAGTCCCGCGACAACGGCGCCTCCGACCTGACCGACGACCGCGAAGGCCTCATCCACAAGGATTGGCTCTACGGCGCGTATTCCGCCGAAGCGGACGAGGACCGCGAAGGCTCCTCCGACGACTTCCCCGCTTATCAAGGGACTGGCACAGACAGTTCCGGCTGGACCCGCCAGCTCGCGAGCGGACGCCCCGATTCACCCAACGTGTACTGGTGGCAGCACGACTTCTTCGTCCACGATGGCACGGTCAACACCGCCGCCTCCCGCGAGAACGGCACCTGGCTGCGTGGTGCGTGGTACGCGGCGGCGAACGGCGGCTTCGACGGCCGCTGGGCCCAGCTCTTCGACGACTAGCCGAGTAGCGTCGCCGCGCTGCCGATCAGGTCGTTCCCGGCTGGGGTGACCGGAACGCCTTGCTGGATAAGCAAAGGCAAGGCGCCGGTCACCCCATACGTGACCGGACTGGCCGCGCGGCGGGCCTCCGGATCCAGTCCTATGTGGACGAGAGCACGCTTGACACGGTCGAGGCCATCGAGGCGTGAGTAGTCGGCCAGCCCTGACGTGACGATCGCGGCCCGCACACTGCTGCTCTGGCCGGGATACTGGCCTTCGTCGAACCCCGGCGCGGTGCCGAGCAGCGCGGCCAGCGAGCCGCCCCACGCCCCGATCCGCGCCGGGTCGACACCCAGCGCGCCCGCGTGCGCCTTGAGGAACCGGACCGCGCATTTGGCGTCGGTGAGCTGGGCGGGCCATGGCGCGGCCGGGGCGAGCCGGTAGTCGATCGAAGCGACCACGAACCCGCGGGCGGTGAGCTCCTTGAACAACGCGCCGTCGGTACCCGCGAGCCACGCACCCGGCCCTGCCGCCTTGCGCCCGCCGAGCACGAACTCGCCGCCGTGGACGTAGAGCACGACCGGTGCGCGCCGCGTGTCCCGCACCGCGGGCATGTGCAAGTCCATAGGCAGCGGGACGCCCTCAGGACGGCAGTATTCGACGGTGCTCATCCGCCCTGCTGGCAGTGCTGAGGCGATGACCGCGTCGCCCGGAACACCCGTTCCGGTGAAGCCGTCGGAAGCGGCGGTCACTCCGGCCGCGCTCGCCGCCAGTGTCACGATCAGCAGCGGGAAGCCCACGATCCACGAGGCGACCCACTTCGCGATCGACGGCGGCCTCGGATCACCGGTCGCGACGATCAGCAGCCCGAGCACCGCCACCGCCTGCAATCCCACGGCGAGGTAGTCGGTCCCGCCGAACACGGCGTCGGCGGGCTGCCAGGGATCCGGATCGCCGAGCTTGCCGAGCCCGCGCCCCGCCAGCCACACCACGACCCAGGCGCCGGCCGAGGCGGCGCCGATCAGCACCGTGCGCCGCGTCGGCCTGCTCCACAGCGCGACCACGGCCACCGTCTCGATCAACGCCAGCAGGCCGAACACCATCGCGTGGAGCTGCCACATCCGCCACAACGGCGGCAGCGTCACCGCCGGGATGGCGGCGCCGCCGAGCGCGGCCACGAACGAGCTGACGAGCAAGGGACCCCGCCGCAGCAGCGGCGTTTCCGTGCTCGTCGGCATCCACGGCCCCGCCAGTGAGTTGACCACCTCACCAGTGTGCCCTCGCCCTGGGGTCGTGAGTGGTATCGCCGGTTCTAACCGGCGTAAACACTCACGACCCCTCAAAGCTCGAAGCGGTAGCCCATCCCAGGCTCGGTCAGCAGGTGTCGCGGCCGCGAGGGCTCGGGTTCGAGCTTCCGCCGCAGCTGAGCCAGGTAAACCCGCAGGTAGTGCGACTCCGTCTCGTAAGTCGGGCCCCACACGTCATGCAGGATCTGCTTCTGCGCGACCAGGCGGCCCCGGTTCCGCACGAGCAGTTCCAGCACACCCCACTCGGTCTTGGTCAGATGCACCTCGGCCCCGTCTTTACGGACCTTCTTGGCCGCCAGGTCGATCGAGAACGTCCCCGTCTCGACCACCGCGTCGGCGTCCTCGCCCGCGGAAGCCGTCGACCGGCGCACGGCCGCGCGCAGCCGGGCCAGCAGCTCGTCCATGCCGAAGGGCTTGGTCACGTAGTCGTCGGCGCCCGCGTCGAGTGCCTTGACCTTGTCCGACGAATCGCCACGGGCGGACAGCACGATGATCGGGACCAGCGTCCAGCCGCGGATGCCCGCGATGACCTCGGTGCCGTCCATATCGGGCAGGCCGAGGTCGAGCACCACCACGTCCGGCTTGGTCTCGGCGACCGCGCGCAACGCGGCCGTGCCGTCGTGCGCGGTGATCACCTTGTAGCCGCGCGCCGACAGGTTGATCCGCAGCGCGCGCACGATCTGCGGCTCGTCGTCGACCACGAGCACGGTGCTCATCGGATTTCCTCCATGGCAGAACGATAGGCTGGCAAGGAAATCACCACGGTGAGGCCACCGCCCGGCGTGTCCTCGGCGCGGATGCCGCCGCCCATGGCCTCGGTGAACCCCTTCGCCACCGAAAGCCCGAGCCCGACGCCGGGGGTCGCGTCGCGGTCGCCGAGCCGCTGGAACGGCGCGAACGCCGAGTCGGCCGTGCCCTTCTTCAGCCCGCGGCCGTGGTCGACGATGCGCAGTTCGACATGGTCGGAATGCTCGCTCGCCCGCGCGGCGACCGGCTCGGTCGAAGCGCCGTGGCGCAACGCGTTGTCGAGCACGTTCGCGACAACGCGTTCCAGCAGGCCAGGATCGGCCAACACCGCTGGCAACGTGTCGTCGACGCACACCAGCACCGACTCCGAGTTGTCCACATTGGACAACGCGTGCGCGACGACCTCGTCGTAGCCGACCGGCCTGAGCAACGGCCGCACGGCGCCGGTCGCCAGCCGCGAGGAATCCAGCAGATTCTCGACGAGCCCCGCGAGCCGGTCGGCCGACAGCTCGATCGCCTCCAGCAGTTCGGCGGTGTCCTCTTCGGACAGAGTCAGATCCTCCGCGCGCAGGCTGCCGACCGATGCCTTGATCGACGTCAACGGTGTCCGCAAATCATGCCCCACGGCGGAAAGCAGCGCCGTCCGCAGCTCGGTCGCCTCGGCCTTGCGTTCGGCACGCGCGGCGGCCAGTGCCATCCGCTGCTGCCGCAACGCGAGCAGCGCCTGCCCCGCGACGGCTTCCAGCACCCGGCGATCCGAAGCGGGCAGCGCCCGCCCGCGCAGGGTCAAATGCACATCCGCGGTGACGGCGATGTCGACGTCCGCCTCATCGGGATCCCGGCAGACATCCTCGCCGGCCTGCTCGACCAGCGCCCAGCCGCCGTCGCTCTTTTCCAGCAGCGCCACCGAAACCAGCCCGAAGTTCTCGCGCAGCTTTTCGAGCAGCCGCCGCACGGGATGCTCGTGGGTCAGCACCGTCCGCGCGTAGGACGCGAGCAACGCGGCCTCCGTCCGTGCCCGCGCGGCCTGCGCCGCCCGGCGCGCGGCGATGTCGACGACGGTCGCGACCAGCACCGCCACCACGACCATCGCGATCAGCGTGATCACATTGCGCGGCTCGTGCACGGTCAGCGTGTACAGCGGCGGAGTGAAGAAGAAGTTCAGCAACCCGGCCGAAAACAGCGCCGCGAGCAACGCCGGGCCGAGCCCGCCGACCAGCGCCACGATGACGGTCGCGAGCACGTAGTCGATCACGTCGGTCGAGAAGTCCAGCTGTCTCTTCAGCACCAGCCCGATTCCCGTCGCGAACGCGGGCAGCGCCAGCGAGAGCGCCCAGCCCATCATCCGGCGCGACGGCGTCAGCGGGCTGTGGTCGAACCGGGCGCGCAGCCGCCCGCCCGCCTGCTGGTGCGTGACCGTGTGCACGTCGATCGCGCCGGACGCCTGCACGACCGCCGCGCCGATGCCCTCGTCGAACAGCCGCGCCACCCGCGACCGCCGCGACGTGCCGATCACCAGCTGCGTCGCGTTGACCCCGCGCGCGAAGTCGAGCAGCGCGTTCGGCACGTTGTCGCCGACCACCTGATGGAACGTCGCGCCGACGTCCTCGGCCAGCTTCCGGTACTTCGACACCGCCGTCGGCCCGAGCCCGGACAGCCCGTCGCCGCGCAACACGTGCACGACCTGCAGTTCCGCACCGGCCCGGGTCGCGATCCGCCGCGCGCGCCGGATGAGCGTCTCGCTCTCCGGCCCGCCGGTGATGGCGACGACGACCCGCTCGCGGGCCTCCCAGGTATCGGTGATCTTCTGTTCGGCGCGATATCGCTGCAGCGCGACATCCACCTGATCGGCGACCCACAACAAGGCCAACTCCCGCAAGGCGGTCAGGTTCCCTGGCCGGAAGTAGTTCCCGAGCGCGGCGTCGATGCGCTCGGCCGGATAGACGTTGCCGTGCGCGAGCCTGCGCCGCAGCGCCTCGGGGGTGATGTCGACGAGCTCCAGCTGCTCGGCCTTGCGGACGACCTCGTCCGGGATGGTCTCCTGCTGCGCGACGCCGGTGATCCGCTCGACGACGTCGTTGAGGCTCTGCAGGTGCTGGACGTTCACGGTGGACAGCACGTCGATACCGGCCGCGAGCAGCTCTTCGACGTCCTGCCACCGCTTCTCGTTACGCGAACCCGGCACGTTGGTGTGCGCGAGTTCGTCCACAATGGCCACTTCGGGCTTGCGCGCGAGCAGCGCGTCGATGTCCATCTCGGTGAACTGGGTGCCGCGGTGCACGAACTCGCGGCGCGGCAGCACCTCGATGCCGCCGAGCAGCTCGGCGGTCTTCTTGCGGCCGTGCGTCTCCACGATGCCCGCGACGACGTCGGTGCCGCGGTCGATCCGCCGCCGCGCCTCGCCCAGCATCGAGAAGGTCTTGCCGACGCCCGGCGCCGCGCCGAGGTAGATCCTGAGTTCTCCCCGGCGCGGCTTCACGGGCCTGCTTTCGGTGTCCACGGGACTTATCTTGCTCCCCCGGCGGCGTCACGCACGGCGAGATTGAGCTTCAGCACATTCACGCCGGGTAACACTCCTGCCGTGTTCGCCGCGACCAGCTCCCGCACCTTTGCTTCGGGGAGCCCGTTGGCCCTGGCCACCCGCGCGACCTGCAGGTTCGCGTAGTCGACGCTGATCGCCGGATCGACGCCCGAGGCCGATGCCGTCACCGCGTCGAGCGGCACCTGCGACGGCTGCACGCCCTCGAGAGCGGCGACGGCGGCCCGGCGCTTGGCGATGGCGTCGAGCAGGTCAGGGTTGGCCGGTCCCTTGTTCGACGCGCCCGACGCGGACGGGCTGCCCGCCGACGGTCGCGAGTGGAACCACTGGTCACCCTGCAGATCCACGCCGATCAGCGAGGATCCGACGGGCTGGTTGTTCTGCGTGATGATCGAGCCCTCGGCGTTGGATTCCAGTCCGGGGATCCGCGACACCAGCCACACCCCGAGCGGGTAGAGCACGCCGAGCAGCACCGTCAAGACGATCAGCACGCGCAGCCCGGCGAGAGTCTGCTTCAACAAGCCATTCATGGTGTTACCCGATTCCAGGGATGAGACGGACGAGCAGGTCGATGAGCCAGATGCCGAGGAACGGGCTGACGATCCCGCCGAGTCCGTAGATCAGCAGATTCCGGCGCAGCAGCGCCGAGGCCGACGACGGCCGGTATCGCACGCCGCGCAGCGCCAGCGGGATCAGCCCGACGATGATCAGCGCGTTGAAGATCACCGCCGACAGGATCGCCGACTTCGGCGTCGCCAGGTGCATGATGTTCAGCCCGCCGAGCTGCGGGTAGATGGCCAGGAACATCGCTGGCAGGATCGCGAAGTACTTCGCGAGGTCGTTGGCCACGCTGAACGTGGTCAGCGCGCCGCGCGTGATCAGCAGCTGCTTGCCGATCTCGACGATCTCGATCAGCTTGGTCGGGTTCGAGTCGAGGTCGACCATGTTCCCGGCCTCTTTGGCCGCCGACGTGCCGGTGTTCATCGCGACACCGACATCGGACTGCGCGAGCGCGGGCGCGTCGTTGGTGCCGTCACCGGTCATCGCGACCAGCCGCCCACCCTCCTGCTCCTTGCGGATCAGCGCCATCTTGTCCTCGGGCTTGGCCTCGGCGAGATAGTCGTCGACGCCGGCGTCCTCGGCGATCGCACGTGCGGTCAGCGGGTTGTCACCGGTGATCATCACCGTCTTGATGCCCATCGCGCGCAGCTCCTCGAACCGCGCCTTCATGCCGGGCTTGACCACATCGGACAGCCGGATCACGCCGCGCACGAACGCCTTGCCGCCGTCGACCTCGGCGACCACCAGCGGCGTGCCGCCCTGGCCGCTGATCTCGTCGACGACCCGCTCGGTCTCGTCGGGGACCTCGCCGCCGCGCTCGCGGACCCACTGCCGGACCGACGCGGTGGCGCCCTTGCGGACCTCGCGTTCGCCGACGTTGATGCCGCTCATCCGGGTCTGCGCGGTGAATTCCACGAACTCGGCGAGCTTCTCGTCCTCGGACGCGGTCTCGGTCAGGCCGTGGTCGCGGGCGACCAGCTCCAGGATGCTGCGGCCTTCCGGGGTTCCGTCGGCCAGGCTGGACAGGCGTGCGGCATGGGCGAGTTCCTCCACTGTGGACGTTCCGACCGGGATCAGCTCGGTCGCCTTGCGGTTGCCGAAGGTGATGGTGCCGGTCTTGTCCAGCAGCAACGTGCTGACGTCACCGGCCGCTTCGACCGCGCGGCCCGAGGTCGCGAGGACGTTGCGCTGCACGAGCCGGTCCATGCCCGCGATGCCGATGGCCGACAGCAGCGCGCCGATCGTGGTCGGGATGAGACAGACGAGCAGCGCGGTCAGCACGACCACGGACTGCTGGCTGCCCGAGTACCCGGCCATCGGCTGCAGCGCCACCACGGCGAGCAGGAAGATGATCGTCAACGTCGACAACAGAATGGTCAGCGCGATCTCGTTCGGCGTCTTCTGCCGGGAAGCGCCTTCCACCAACGCAATCATGCGGTCCACAAAGGACTCGCCGGGCTTGGTGGTGATCTTCACGACGATCCGGTCGGACAGCACGGTCGTGCCGCCGGTGACCGCGCACCGGTCGCCACCCGACTCTCGGATGACCGGCGCCGACTCTCCGGTGATGGCCGACTCGTCGACCGTCGCGATGCCCTCGACGACGTCGCCGTCGCCCGGGATCACCTGCCCCGCTTCGACGACGACCAGGTCACCGATGCGCAGGTCGACACCGGGCACGCTCTCTTCCGAGCCGTCCTCGGTCAGCCTGCGTGCGACAGTCTCCTTCTTGGACTTGCGCAGGGTTTCCGCCTGCGCCTTGCCTCGGCCTTCCGCGACGGCCTCGGCGAGGTTCGCGAACAGGACCGTGAACCACAGCCAGACCGCGATGAGGATCGTGAAGACGCTGGGGTCAGTGATCGCGAAGACGGTGGTCAGCAGCGAGCCGACCCAGACCACGAACATGACCGGGTTCGCCAATTGGTGCTTGGGGTTGAGCTTGCGCAGCGCGTCGGGGACGGACGTCCACAGCTGCCGCGGGCTGAACACACCGACGCCGATCCGCCGGGTTTCTTCCGCGTGTTTCATGACAGGACGTTCTTCGGTGATGGTCACGCGAGTGCCTCCGCGATGGGCCCGAGCGCGAGCGCCGGGATGAAGGTGAGAGCGGCGACGAGCACGACCGTGCCGGTCAGCATCGTGCCGAACAGCGGTCCGGTGGTGGGCAGCGTGCCCGCCGTCTCCGGCACCTTCCGTTGCGCGGCAAGGGAACCGGCGAGGCAGAGCACGGCGATGATCGGGATGTACCTGCCGAACGCCATCGCCACGCCGAAGCTGCTCTGGAACCAGTCGCTGGTCGCGGTCAGGCCGCCGAACGCGCTGCCGTTGTTGTTGCCGGTGGAGGCATAGGCGTAGAGCACCTCGGACAGGCCGTGCGCGCCACCGTTGCCGAGCGCCGCCGTGGTCGAGGGGAACATCAGCGCCAGCGCGGAGCCGAGCAGCACCACGGTCGGCATCGCGAGCATCGCGACGGCCGCGCAGGTGACCTCGCGCTTGCCGAGCTTCTTGCCCAGGTATTCCGGGGTCCGCCCGACCATCAGCCCGGCGAGGAACATCGCGATGATCGCCATCACGAGCATGCCGTAGAGACCGGTGCCGACACCACCCGGCGAGATCTCGCCGAAGAGCATGTTCAGCAGCGGACCGCCACCGCCGAGCGCGCTGAGACTGTCGTGCGCGCCGTTGACCGCGCCGGTCGAGGTGCCCGTGGTCGTGTTGGCGAAGATCGAGGTCAGGCTGGCGCCGAAGCGCTGCTCTTTGCCTTCCATACCACCGGATTTCGCCTCGGAGATCCAGGTGACGGCGAGCATCAGGCCCCACAGCAGGCCCATCACCGACAGCAGCACGGAGCCCTGCTTGCGGTTGCCGACCAGCTGCCCGAACGTGCGGGTCAGCGAAACCGGGATGACCAGGATCAGGAAGAGCTCGACCAGGTTCGTCCAGTAGTTCGGGTTCTCGAACGGGTGCGCCGAGTTGGCGTTGAAGATGCCGCCGCCGTTGGTGCCGAGTTCCTTGATGGCTTCCTGGCTGGCGGCGGGCGCCAGCGCGATGGTGCCCGAGGTGCCGTCCGGGTTCGTCACGGCGATGCCGGCCTTGAGGCTCTGGACGACGCCGAGCGCGATCAGGACCAGCGAGAAGACGAAGGCCATCGGCAGCAGGACACGGATCGTGCCGCGGGTGAGGTCCACCCAGAAGTTGCCGAGGCGGTCAGCCTGCGAACGGATGAACCCGCGGGTCAGCGCGATCGCGACGGACAGCCCGACCGCGGCCGACAGGAAGTTCTGCACCGTCAGCCCGGCCATCTGCACGAAGTGCCCCATGGTCGATTCGGGCACGTAGGACTGCCAGTTCGTGTTGGTGACGAAGCTGATCGCGGTGTTGAACGCGACCGCAGGCGAGACGGCGCCACGGCCGAGATCCCACGGCAGCAGCGGCTGCAGGCGCTGGAGCAGGTAGAGCAGTACCACCGAGACGAACGAGAAGCCGAGCACGCCCGCGGCGTAGGTCGGCCAGCGCTGTTCGGAATCGGGGTTGACGCGGAAGAGCTTGTAGAGGCCCTTTTCCACTTTCGAGTGCTTCTCCGACGAGAACACTCGCGCCATGTAGTCGCCGAGCGGCTTGTAAGCCACCGCGAGAGCGACTAAGAGGAGGCCGAGCTGGAGCAGCCCGGCCGTCGTGTCCGACATCAGAATTTCTCCGGTTTGATCAGAGCGATGAACAAGTAGACGATCAGGCCCAGCGCCAGCACGCCGCCGACGATGTTGGCCACCGTGCCCGCCCCGTTCACAGCCGTTCCAATCCGCGCAGCGTGAGCGCGAGCACCACGAAGACGCCGATCAACAGGACGGCGTAGAGCAAATCGGCCACTGTGCACCTCTCTTGACGTGTCACCCATCTGGCGACACGGCAACACTGCGCCCGTAGCGCTCTGTAATAACGGGCCGCTTACGACTCCTTGATGCGCTGGTAGTGGCCGTTTACGCGATCTTGATAGCCGGTGATCCACATCACAGCAAGTAGTGAATCGAGCACACACCGCCCGATTCGGGCAGACAACGAACCGAAACCGTGTTACACCTGAGTTACGTGTAGTTGTAGTAACTAAATAAATTCCCGGGAGGCAACGCATGTGCGGGATCACCGGCTGGGTCGCTTACGACTCGGATCTGACCAGGCAGCACCACACTCTCGACGCCATGACCGCCACCATGGCGTGCCGCGGCCCCGACGACTCGGGCACCTTCCTCCGGCCGCACGCCGGCCTCGGCCACCGCAGGCTCGCGATCATCGACCTGCCGGGCGGCAAACAGCCGATGAGCACGAACTCGGTCGCGATGGTCTACAGCGGTGAGGCCTACAACTTCACCGAACTGCGCGCCGAACTCACCAAACTGGGCCACCGCTTCGAAACCGACAGCGACACCGAGGTCGTGCTGCACGGCTACCTGCAGTGGGGCGAAAGCGTCGCCGACCACCTCAACGGCATGTACGCCTTCGCGATCTGGGACGAGCGCGAAGAAAAGCTCGTGATGATCCGCGACCGCATGGGCATCAAGCCCTTCTACTTCTACCCCACCGCCGACGGCGTCCTCTTCGGCTCCGAACCCAAGGCGATCCTCGCGAACCCGCTGGCACGCAAGGTGGTCGACGCCGACGGCCTCCGCGACCTGGTCACCATGACCAAAACCCCCGGCTGGTCCCTCTGGAAGGGCATGGAGGAAGTCCCGCCCGGCGCGATCGTCACGGTCGACCGCGGCGGCATCCGCTCCCGCGCCTATTGGAAGCTCGACGCCGTCGAGCACACCGACGACCAGGAAACGACGGTCGAGCGCGTCCGCGAGCTCATGACCGACATCGTCCACCGCCAGCTCGTCGCCGACGTCCCCCGCTGCGTCCTGCTCTCGGGAGGCCTCGACTCGAGCGCCGTCACCGGCCTCGCCGCCGCCCACCTCGCTTCCCAAGGCGAGCAGCTCCGCACCTTCTCAGTCGACTTCCTAGGCCAGGAACAGAACTTCCACGCCGATGAAATGCGCGACACCCCGGACTCCCCCTTCGTCCGCGACGTCGCCGCGCTGGTCGGCTCGGCCCACCGCGACATCGTCCTGAATCCCAGCGACCTCACCGACCCGGCCATCCGCCGAGCGGTCATCACGGCCCGCGACATCCCAGCAGGCCTCGGCGACATGGACACGTCCCTTTACCTTCTGTTCAAAGCCATCCGCGCGGAGTCCACGGTCGCCCTGTCCGGCGAATCGGCCGACGAGGTCTTCGGCGGCTACCGCTGGTTCCACGATCCTGAGGCCCGCAACGCCAAGACCTTCCCCTGGCTGGCCTTCCGAAACGCACTGACCACCGACCGCGCATCCCTGCTCAACAAAGACCTCCGCGACCGCCTCGACTTGCCGGCTTATGTCGCCGACCAATACGCGACAGCGGTCGCCGAGGTAGACCACCTCGACAACGCCAGCCCCTTCGAACAGCAAATGCGCACCATCTGCCACCTGCATTTGACCAGGTTCGTCCGCATGCTCCTCGACCGCAAGGACCGCGCTTCCATGGCCGTCGGCCTCGAAGTACGCGTCCCGTTCTGCGACCACCGCCTGGTCGAGTACGTCTACAACACACCCTGGTCTCTCAAGACCTTTGACGGCAGGGAGAAGAGCCTCCTCCGCCACGCCACCAAGCACGTACTCCCCCAGTCCGTCGCGGAGCGGGTGAAGAGCCCTTATCCGTCCACACAGGACCCTGCATACGCAGCGGCCTTGCAGCTACAGGTCAAGGAGGTACTCGCCGAGCCTGACCACCCGGTCTTCGACCTCGTCGACCGAAGCTGGGTCCACTCGGCAGCCGAGCTGGACAGCCACACCATGCCGAGCGACATCCGCACCGGTCTCGACCGGACGCTGGATCTCTACCACTGGCTGGACATCTACTCCCCCGAAATCCAGTACTGAGCCGAGCGGCCAGCAGAGCTTGGGTCGTGAATGTTGCGGCCGGTTCTCTTGAGGGAAAAGCCAAATCTGGTATGCCTTCCGGCTGTCTGAGCCGAAGGTGAAGCGAAAGGAGGAATCTGGACGTTCAACGGCCAGATTCCTCCACTCGCGAAGATCATCATCCGGGCGGTGTAGCGACCCTGGGTTGACGCTCCCGGCGGGGCGGCGATCACGCCGCTTTCGCGTTTCCCTCAATAGCCGGCCACAACACTCACGACCTTCGCGACCGAGCCACTAAGAACTCGCGGCATCACTCTCGTAGGCAGTAGTGTCCGGCTCCATGGAGGGAGAACGGCCGCTCGTTCGCGACAGCTACCCGAACTTGATCACCGAGTTGGTGTCGCTCCTCGAAAGCGAGGGCGAACACGCGCTGGCAACCTGTGCGAAGGACTTGCGCCTGGTCGGCGAATGCCAGTGCGGCGACGACTTCTGTCGAAGCATTCATACGGCGGAACATCCGCGAGGGCAGCCCTACGGATCAGGACATCGGTGCCTGCCGCTCGCGCCCTCACAGGGCATGCTGATCTTGGACATCGTAGACGGCCGGATCATGTACATCGAGGTGCTCCATCGAGCTACCTTGACCTAGCGGAAAGCCACGGGTCGTGAGTGTTGAGACCGGTTAGAACCCGCAACACTCACGACCCGTGCGGGCTTAGCGGCGGACCTCGTCGACGCGGACGGGGCGGCGTTCGCGGCGGGAGATCTCGCAGGCTTCGGCTACGTAGAAGGCTTCGAGTGCGTCCGCGACTCCGCATGGGCTGGTGGCGCGGCCGGCGACCACGGAGACGAAGACCTCGAGTTCGCGGGTGTAGGCGGGGCGGAAACGTTCCATGAAGCCGGGGTAGGCCGGACCGGCCAGTGCGACGACGCCGGGCTCGACCGAGCGCAGGGGGGCGCGGTCGTCGAGGCCGACGATGACGTTCGATCGCGAACCGAGTACTTCGAGGCGGACGTCGTAGCCTGCCGCGTTGTAGCGGGTGAGCGAGACGACCGCGAGGGTGTCGTCGTCGAGGACGAGGGTGGCCGCGGCCGTGTCGACGTCGCCCGCGTCGGCGAAGAATCGCTCGCCGCGGTTGGTGCCGAGCGCGTAGACCTCGGTCACCTCGCGGCCGCTGACCCAGCGGATGATGTCGAAGTCGTGGACGCCGCAGTCACGGAAGAGCCCGCCCGAGTGCTTGACGTACTCCGCGGGCGGGGGCGCCGGGTCGAGCGTGGTCGCGCGCAGGGTGTGGATCCAGCCGAGGTCGCCCGAGGCCACGGCCTCGCGGGCGGTGGTGTAGCCGGCGTCGAAGCGGCGCTGGAAGCCGATCTGCACCGGCACGTCCGAGCCGCTGATGCGGTCGATCACCGCGAGGGTGCCGTCGATGTCCGCGGCGACCGGCTTTTCGCAGAACACCGGGATGCCGGCGTCGACGGCCGCGGTGATCAGCTTCGGGTGGGCGTCCGTGGCCGCGGTGACCACCAGACCGTCCAAACCGGACTGGAACAGTGCGTCGATGCCGTCGGCGAACTCGACGTCGAGCTTGGCCGACATGGCACGCGCCCGCGCCGAGTCCACGTCGGCGACGACGACCGAGGTGACCTCGTCGAAGCTCTTGAGCGTCTCGGCGTGCGAGGTACCGATCCGGCCGGTACCTGCGAGTCCCAACCTCATAAGAATCCTCCAGTAGATAAAAGCTCAGCCGTGGGTGGGGAAGCCGAGGTCGACACCGTGCGCCTGCCGCGGCCAGCGTGCGGTGACCGCCTTGCCCCTGGTGTAGAAGTGCACGCCCTCGGCGCCGTGGACGTGGGTGTCCCCGAAGAGGGAGTCCTTCCAGCCGCCGAAGGAGTAGTAGGCCATGGGCACCGGGATGGGCACGTTGATGCCGACCATGCCCACGGTGACCCGGCGCTGGAACTCACGGGCGGCCAGGCCGTCCGCGGTGAAGACGGCCGTGCCGTTGCCGTAGGGATTGGCGTTGACCAGTTCCAGCGCCGCTTCGAAGGACTCGGCGCGCACGACCGCGAGCACCGGGCCGAAGATCTCGTCGGTGTAGATCGGCATTTCGGGGGTCACGTTGTCGAACAAGGTCGGGCCGACCCAGAAGCCACCTTCATGATCTTCCGGCGCGAACCCGCGCCCGTCAACCACCAATCGGGCACCCGCCTCGACTCCTGCATCCACATAGGACACAATGCGGTCGCGGGCAGCGCCGGTGACGACCGGGCCCATCTGGGAGGCGGAATCCGTGCCGGGGCCGGTTTTCAGGTCGCGTGTGCGCTCGGCGATCGCCTCGACCAGCTCGTCGGCGGAGTCCCCGACGGCGACGACCACCGAGATCGCCATGCAGCGCTCGCCCGCGCTGCCATAGCCCGCCGAGACGGCGGCGTCGGCCGCGCTCGCGATGTCCGCGTCCGGAAGCACGACCATGTGGTTCTTCGCGCCGCCCAAGGCCTGAACCCGTTTGCCCGCCGCGGTTCCGGTGGCGTAGACGTGCTTGGCGATCGGGGTGGAGCCGACGAACGAGGCGCCCGCGATGTCCGGGTGCGCCAGCAACGCGTTGACCGCGACCGCGTCACCCTGCAGGACGTTGAGCACGCCCGGCGGCAGACCTGCCTCGGAGAACAGCTCGGCCAGGCGCAGCGAGGCCGACGGATCACGGTCCGACGGCTTCAGCACGAAGGTGTTGCCGCAGGCGATGGCGATCGGGAACATCCACATCGGCACCATGACCGGGAAGTTGAACGGCGTGATCCCCGTGACCACCCCGAGTGGCTGCCGGATCGAGTAGGCGTCGATACCGCGCGAGACCTGCTCGGAATGCTCACCCTTGAGCAGTTGCGGGATGCCACAGGCGAACTCGACTACCTCCAGGCCGCGCTGCACCTCACCGGCGGCGTCGGAGAGCACCTTGCCGTGCTCGGCGGTGATCAGGGCGGCGAGCTCGTCACGGTGCGCGTCGACGAGCTCGCGGAACTTGAACAGGATGCGCACCCGCGAGGACAGCGAGCTGTCGGCCCAGTCCTGCGACGCCTTGACCGCCGAGGCGACCGCGGTGTCCACATCGGACTGGTCGGCGAGCACGACCTGCCGCGCGACCTCGCCGGTCGCCGGCTGGAAGATGTCGCCGCGGCGGGCGGACACGCCGGATGTGCGCGCGCCGTCGATCCAGTGCTGGACGAGTTCGGTCACAGTGCTTCTCCTACGGGGCTGGCGGTGGTCGACCGGACCACCAACGATGGGTGCAGCAGATGGCGGACGGGCTCCTCGCGGCCGTCACGCACGCGTTCGAGCAGCGCCTCGACGGCGAGCCTGCCCATTTCGGTCCTCGGCTGGTCAACAGTGGTCAGTGAGAGGTGACGCAGCGCGGCGAGCGAGGTGTTGTCGTAGCCGACCACGGAGATGTCCTCCGGGACCCGCAAACCCGCTTCCTCCAACCGGGAGATGGCACCGACGGCGTTGAAGTCGTTGCCTGCCACCACCGCCGTCGGCCGCTGGGCCAGCATGTACTCGTTGAGCATCTGCTGCATGGCCTTCTCGCCGGCGCTGTCGGTGTGCTCACTGTGGATGATCAGCGGCGGCAGGCCGTGCTTGGCCATCGCCGCGCGGAAACCACGCCGCCTGGCCGCCGCGCCCGCCGCGCCGCCACCGTCGAGGTGCACGATCCGGCGGTGGCCGAGCGCGACGAGATGATCGACCGCCAGCGCGGCGCCCGCCTCGCCGTCGTCGTTCACCGTGTCGATCTCCGGGGCGCGGGTCGTGCGCGACACCATGACCACCGGGCACTGCTTGACCGCGTCCTCGATGGCGAACGCGGGCATCACCGGCGACAGCAGGATGACACCGGCCGGGCGAAAGGAAAGCAGGCTCCGCAACGCCGAACGCTCACGCGTCGGGCTGCGGCCACCCGTGTTGAGGATCAGTTCGAACCCGGCCGCCTGCGCGGCCGCGTCGAGCCCCTCCACCACATCGGCGAAGAAGGCGTTGCGCAGATCGGAGACCATCACGCCGAGCACGGTCGACGTGCGGCTGGCCAGTGACCTGGCCATCGCGTGCGGGGAATAGCCGAGATCCTCCGCGGCCTTCAGCACGGCGAGCCTGCGCTGTTCGCTGACCTTCGGTGAATTCCTCATCACCAAGGACACCAGTGCGCGAGAAACTCCCGCACGGGCGGCCACATCCTCCATCGTCGGTCGCGACACCGTCACCTCCCCGATTCGCCCTTGACTTGCCGTGATCGACGTTACAAGATTAGAGCGCTCTAATCAATAGAGCGCTCTAACCGCCGACCGCGAGAGGCCCCGATGACAGCGTCGTCCAAGATCCGAATCGCCGCCGCCCCGATCTCCTGGGGGGTGTGCGAAGTGCCGGGCTGGGGCCGGGTGCTCGACGCGCCGACCGTGCTGGGCGAGATGGCCGAGCTGGGCGTCGACGCCACCGAACTCGGCCCGCCCGGGTACCTGCCGCGCGACCCGGCCGAGTTGCGGGCGCTGCTCGGCGACTACAAGCTGAGCCTGGTCGGCGGGTTCCTCGCCGTCGTGCTGCATGCCGAGCAAGCGGCCGCGCTGGCCGAGGCCGAGGATTCCGCGGCGTTGTTCGCCGCGTGCGGAGCGGAGGTGCTGGTGCTCGCCGCCGCCACCGGGCTCGACGGTTACGACGAACGGCCGCGGCTGAGCGACGCCGAATGGGCCACGCTCGTCGAAACCTCCGCCAAGATCAGTGAGATCGCCGCGAAGCACGGGCTCAAGACGGTGCTGCACCCGCACGTGGGCACGCACGTCGAAACCGAGCCGGAGGTCGAGCGGTTCCTCGCCGACTCGGCGCTGCCGCTCTGCCTGGACACCGGGCATCTGCTCATCGGCGGGACCGACCCGGTCGAGCTGGCCAAGCGGTACCCGGACCGGATCGGGCACATCCATCTCAAGGATGTCCGTGCGGAGATCGCCGAGGAGGTCCGCGCGGGCCGTCTCGGCTACACCGAAGCTGTCGGGCAGGGCATCTATGTCCCGCTCGGCGAAGGAGATGTGGACGTCGAGGCACTGGTGCGCTTCGTCCACGCGGGGGGATACGGAGGCTGGTACGTCCTCGAACAGGACACCGCCCTCGGTGAAGCGAGCCCGGTCGACGGTCCACGCCGTGACACCGAGCGCAGCCTGCAGCACCTGACCGAGATCGCCGACCGACTCTAGGAGAGACAATGAAGTCCCTGACAGCCAAGAAATGGATGCTCGGCCTCGCCGCAGGCCTCGTGCTCACCGCGTGCAGCGGCCCCACCGCCGACAAGCCTGCCGCGACCGGCGCCGCCGACGCGCCCGCGCAGAGCGGTGACCTGCGCATCGCCGTGATCACCCACGGCAGCGCGGGCGACGCGTTCTGGAACGTCGTCAAGAACGGCTCCGAGGCCGCCGGCAAGCAGCTCGGTGTGAAGGTCGAGTACAACTCGGACGGCGATCCCGGCGCCCAGTCGAAGCTGATCGACAACGCGGTCGCGCAGAAGGTCGGCGGGCTCGTGGTCTCGATGGCGAACCCCGAGGCGCTCAAGACCTCGATCGGGAACGCGGTCAAGGCCGGTATCCCGGTGATCACCATCAACTCCGGTGAGGACCGCAGCGCCGAGTTCGGCGCGCTCGCCCACGTCGGCCAGAGCGAGGGTCTCGCGGGCCAGGGCGCGGGACAGCGGCTCAAGGCGGCAGGCAAGACCAAGCTGCTCTGCGTCATCCACGAGGCGGGCAACGTCGGCCAGAACCAGCGGTGCGACGGCGCGAAGCAGAGCTTCGGCAATGTCCAGACGCTGCAGGTCGACATCAACAACCCGACCGACGCGCAGGCCAGGCTCAAGGCGGCGCTGCAGTCGGACCCGTCGATCGACGCGGTGCTCGCGCTGAACTCCCAGGTCGCCGCCGGCGCGATCACCGCGGCCAAGGGCGCGAACTCGAAGGCGCAGGTCGCCACGTTCGACCTCAACGCCGACGTGGTCGCCGCCATCAAGGACGGCAGCATCCTCTTCGCCGTCGACCAGCAGCAGTACGAACAGGGCTACCTGCCGATCGTGTTCCTCAAGCTCTACAAGGAGAACGCGAACACCATCGGCGGCGGGAAGCCGGTCCAGACCGGGCCCGGTTTCGTCGACAAGAGCAACGTCGACGCCATCGCACCCTACGCGCAGCGAGGTACCCGGTAATGGCCGTAGCAGCGCCCGCGCGGGCGGATGAACGGATAGCCAAACCCAGGCTGAGCGATCGGCTGATCGTCCGGCCGGAGATCGGCGCGCTGCTCGGCGCCGTGCTCGTCTTCGTGTTCTTCTCCGTGGTCACCGACCAGTTCCTGAGCCCGCTCGGGGTCTCGACCTGGCTGGACGACTCGTCGACGCTCGGCATCATGGGCGTCGCGGTGGCGCTGCTGATGATCGGCGGCGAGTTCGACCTGTCCGCCGGGGTGATGACCGCGTCGACGTCCTTGGTCACCGCCATGCTGGCGACACAGGCAGGCTGGAACGTGTGGCTCGCGCTGCTCGCCTCGCTGGCGTTCGCGCTGGCGGTCGGGGCGTTCAACGGCTGGCTGGTGATGAAGACCGGGCTGCCGAGCTTCATCGTCACGCTCGGCACCTTCCTGGCGCTGCAGGGGCTGAACCTCGGCATCACCAGGCTGGTCACCGGCACGGTCCAGGTCTCCGGTATGCGGGCGACCGACGGCTACGAGTCGGCAGGCGCGCTCTTCGCGTCCACTTTGGACATCGGGGGCACGCAGTTCCAGATCTCGATCGTCTGGTGGATCATCGTGGCCGCGGTGGCCGCGTGGGTGCTGGTGCGCACCAAGTTCGGCAACTGGATCTTCGCGGTCGGCGGCTCGCTGCAGAGCTCGCGTGCCGTCGGTGTCCCGGTGGTGCGCACGAAGATCCTGCTGTTCATGACCACGGCCTTCGCGGGCTGGATCGTCGGGTCGATCAACATCCTGCGGTTCGCCAGCGTCCAGGCGAACCAGGGCATCGGCCTCGAACTCCAGTACATCATCGCGGCGGTGGTCGGCGGCTGCCTGCTGACCGGCGGGTTCGGCTCGGCGGTCGGCGCGGCGATCGGCGCGCTGATCTTCGGCATGGCCAGGCAGGGCATCGTGTTCGCCCGCTGGGACAGCGACTGGTTCATGCTCTTCCTCGGCGTGATGCTGCTGGCCGCGGTACTGGTCAACAACACCTTCCGGCGACGCGCGGAAAGGGTACGGCGATGAGTCTGATCCAGGTCAAGGACATCGGGAAGACCTACGGCAGCGTCATCGCGCTGCGCGATGTGTCCACTGTGGTCAACGCGGGCGAGGTCACCTGCGTGCTCGGCGACAACGGCGCCGGCAAGTCCACGCTGATCAAGATCCTCGCCGGGGTGCATCAGCACGACCGTGGCGAGTTCCTGGTGGAGGGCGAGCCGGTCCGGTTCAACTCCCCGCGCGAGGCGCTCGACCGCGGCATCGCGACGGTGTACCAGGACCTCGCGGTGGTGCCGCTGATGAGCGTCTGGCGGAACTTCTTCCTGGGCTCCGAGCCGACCGTCGGCTTCGGGCCGTTTCGCGCGCTGGACCGCAAGACCGGGCGTGAGACGACCAAGAAGGCGCTGTCCGACATGGGCATCGACCTGCGTGATGTCGAGCAGCCGGTCGGCACGCTGTCCGGCGGTGAGCGGCAGTGCGTGGCGATCGCGCGTGCCGTGCACTTCGGCGCGAAGGTGCTGATCCTCGACGAGCCGACGGCGGCGCTGGGCGTCAAGCAGGCCGGTGTCGTGCTCAAGTACGTGGCGCAGGCCCGCGATCGCGGGCTCGGGGTCGTGCTGATCACGCACAACCCGCACCACGCGTATCCGGTCGCGGACAGGTTCCTGCTGCTCAAGCGGGGCGCGGCGCTCGGCTCGTACGAGAAGTCCGAGATCGACATCAACGAGCTCACCCGGCAGATGGCGGGTGGCGCCGAGCTCGAAGCACT
The DNA here is from genome assembly GCF_042734395.1 of Amycolatopsis sp. NPDC059657. NCBI lineage: Bacteria > Bacillati > Actinomycetota > Actinomycetes > Pseudonocardiales > Pseudonocardiaceae > Amycolatopsis > Amycolatopsis sp. NPDC059657. The sequence goes on from NZ_JBHWEB010000013.1 coordinate 49,743, forward strand.
CGAGCACGAACTGCGGCAGGTGGAAACGGGATGAACCTGGAAGCACTGACGATCGGCCGGGTCGGCGTCGACCTCTACCCCGAGCAGAGCGGGGTGCCGCTGGCCGGCGTCAGCACTTTCGCCAAGTCGCTCGGCGGCACCGCGACCAACGTCGCGGTCGCCGCCGCGCGGCTCGGGCGGCGGACGGCGGTGCTGACCAAGGTCGGCCCCGACGGGTTCGGCGACTACGTGCGCGAGGCGCTGGCCGGGTTCGGGGTGGTGCCCGAGCACGTCGGCACCTCCCCCGGCCTGCAGACACCCGTGGTGTTCTGCGAGCTGAACCCGCCAGCCGACCCGCCGTTGCTGTTCTACCGCGCGCCGATCGCGCCGGACCTCACGATCACGGACGAGGACGTGCCGTGGGCGGTCATCGAGTCGGTGCCGCTGCTGTGGGTCACCGGCACCGGTGTCTCGGTCGAACCGGCGCGCACCACCCAGCGCAAGATCCTCGAAACCCGCGCGCGGCGTGAGCACACCGTGCTCGACCTGGACTACCGGCCGATGTTCTGGCCGGATGTCGAGGCGGCGCGCGCGGAGATCGGCTGGATGCTCGACCACGTCACGGTCGCCGTCGGCAATCGCGCCGAGGCGGAGGTCGCGGTCGGCACGGCGGACCCGGACGTCGCGGCGGACCGGATGCTCGAGCGCGGGCTGAAGCTCGCGGTGATCAAGAAGGGCGCCGATGGCGTGCTGGTCGCGACGCCGGACGGCCGCTGGACCGTGAAACCCCAACGCGTCGAGGTCGTCTGCGGGCTCGGCGCGGGTGACGGGTTCGGTGGCGCGCTGATCCACGGACTGCTGTCCGGCTGGGATCCCGTGCGCATCGCCGAGTACGCCAACGCGGCGGGCGCGCTGGTCGCGTCGCGGCTGGCCTGCGCCGACGCGATGCCGACCGCCGAAGAGATCGAGGAGCTGCTGTGAGCCTGCTGACCGACGAGCGCTGGAACGAGCTGCTGCGCACGCGCGTCACCGATCCGGGTGCGATCAAGCGGGCGTACGCGCACCGGCGACGGCGCAAGCTGTTGTCGGACAAGGGAACCCTGTTCCTGGTCGCGGCCGATCACCCGGCGCGTGGCGCGCTCGGCGTCGGCGACGACCCGATGGCCATGGCCGATCGGCGATCGCTGATCGAGCGGCTGCTGGTCGCGCTGGAGAACCCTGCCGTCGACGGGCTGCTCGGCACCCCGGACGTCGTCGAGGAGCTGCTGCTGCTCGGCGCGCTGCACGACAAGGTGGTCATCGGCTCGATGAACCGCGGCGGGCTGGCAGGCGCGGACTGGGAGATCGACGACCGGTTCACCGGCTACGACGCCAGGTCACTGGTCGACTTCCGGCTGGACGGCGGCAAGATGCTGCTGCGGCTGGTCGACTCGGACCCCGGCACGGTGCCGACGCTGCAGGCCTGCGCGCAAGCGGTCTCGGAGCTGGCCGCGCACGAGCTGATGGCGATGGTCGAGCCGCTGCCCTACGACCGCGACGCCGACGGGAAGCTGGTGCTGCAGAAGGACGCGGAGTCGCTGGCACGCGCGGTCGCGGTCGCGTCGGGCATCGGCGTGACCTCCGCGCACACCTGGCTGAAGATCCCGGCGCCCGAGGACGCGGCCGTGCTGAACGCGACGACGTTGCCGGTGGTCGTGCTCGGCGGGGTCCCGTCGGCCGACCCGGCCGCCGATCTCGCGTCGTGGGGACGGGCGTTGCGCCACCAGGCCGTGCGTGGTCTCGTGGTGGGCAGGACGTTGCTGTATCCGCCGGATGGGGATGTCGGCGCGGCCGTCGAGGCCGCCGCGAAGATTCTGGAGGCCGCCAAGTGAGCAAGCTGCACCGTCCATTAGGGACACTGAGCGACGGCCAGGACCCGATCCGGCTGAGCCCCGACTCCGCGGGCTGGAACTACAGCGGCCTGCGGGTGCTCAGGCTCGAAGCCGGTGAGACGCGGGTGCTGCACACGGGCGAGTACGAGGCGTTCGTGCTGCCCTTGGCCGGTTCCTGCGTGGTCAGGGTCGACGGCCGGACCTTCGAACTGCAGGGCCGCGAGTCGGTGTTCAGCCGGGTCACGGACTTCGCGTACGTGCCGCGTGACGCCGAAGTCGAACTGTCCACTTCGGATGGTATCGAGGTCGCGTTGCCGATGGCGCGCTGCGTGAACCGGCTGGAGCCCAAGTACGGGTCTGCCGAGAACGTGCCGGTCGAGGTGCGCGGCGCGGGCCAGGCGACGAGGCAGGTGACCAACTTCGGCACGCCCGGTGTGTGGGACCACGCGGACAAGCTCAACGCGTGCGAACTCATCACGCCGGGCGGCAACTGGTCCTCGTACCCGCCGCACAAGCACGACGAGGCGACCGAGTGCGAGGTGATCAACGAGGAGATCTACTACTTCCGCGTCGCGGGGCGCGACGGTGTCACGCCGAGCCGCGAGGGCTTCGGGCTGCACCGGACCTACACCACCGACGGCGAGCTCGACGAGGACGTCGCGGTGCGCGATGGCGATGTTTTCCTTATCCCACGCGGATATCACGGGCCGTGTGTGGCCGCGCCCGGGTACCCGTTGTATTACCTGAACGTGCTCGCCGGGCCCGCCGCCGAGCGGTCGATGGCGTTCTGCGACGACCCGGCGCACAGCTGGATCCGGGAAAGCTGGGCCGAGCAGGAGCTCGACCCGCGGTGCCCGGTGACGAGCCACGAAGGGCGGCTCTCATGAAGCTGACCACCGCGCAGGCGCTCGTCCGCTGGATGCTCGCGCAGCGCTCCGAAACGCTCGACGGCCGAGAGGTCCCGCTGTTCCCCGGGGTGTTCGCGATCTTCGGGCACGGCAACGTGCTCGGCCTCGGCACCGCGCTCGAGGAGCACCGCGACGAGATCCCCGTGTGGCGCGGGCACACCGAGCAGGGCATGGCGCTGGCCGCCGTCGGGTACGCGAAGGCGACGCACCGGCGTCAGGTCGGCGTCGTGACCTCGTCGATCGGGCCCGGCGCGCTGAACATGGTGACCGCCGCCGGGGTCGCGCACGCCAACCGGCTGCCGGTGCTGCTGCTGCCGGGTGACACGTTCGCCAGCCGTGCGCCGGACCCGGTGCTGCAGCAGGTCGAGCATTTCGGCGACGCGACGGCGACGGTCAACGACGCGTTCCGCGCGGTCAGCCGCTACTTCGACCGGATCACCAAGCCCGAGCAGCTGCTCTCGACGCTGCCGCAGGTCGCGCGCGTGCTCACCGACCCGGCCGACGCCGGGCCGGTCACGCTGGCCTTGCCCCAAGACGTGCAGGTCGAGACGTTCGACTTCCCGGAGTCGCTGTTCGCGCCGGTCACGCACCGGCCGCTGAGGCCGAGGCCGGACCAGCGTCAGCTGGTCGAAGCCGCCGGCGTGCTGCGTGCGGCGCGCAAGCCGTTGCTGGTGCTGGGCGGCGGAGTCCGGTACTCCGGCGCCGGGCGTCGCGCGGTGGAATTCGCGGAGCGCCATGGCATCCCCGTCACCGAGACCACGGCCGGGCGCACGCTGGTCCCGCACGATCACGCGCTCTTCGCGGGGCCGCTGGGTGTCACCGGGTCGACCTCGGCGAACGTGCTCGCGGCCGAGGCGGACGTGGTGTTCGCCGTCGGGACGCGGCTGCAGGACTTCACGACGGCGTCCTGGACGGTCTTCTCACCCGACGTCCGGCTCGTCACGCTGAACGCGGCGAGGTTCGACGCGGTGAAGCACGGCGCGCTGGCGGTCGTCGGTGACGCCGACGCCGGGCTCGCGGACCTCTCCGAACTGCTGGAGAGCTGGGTCGTCACGCCGGGCTGGACCGAGCGCGCGGCGATCGAGCGCGGACGGTGGGACGCGCATATCGACGGTCTGCGCGCCTACGAGTCGGGAGTGCCGACGTACGCGCAGGTGGTGGGCGTGGTCAACGACCTGTCCGAGCCACGCGACTACGTGATGACCGCGTCCGGCGGCATGCCGGGTGAGCTGCTCGGCGGCTGGCGCGCGACCGGCGAATCCACAATGGACGTCGAGTACGGCTTCTCCTGCATGGGCTACGAACTCGCGGGCGCGTGGGGCGCGGCGATGGCGCACGACGGGCTCGTCACCACGATGCTGGGTGACGGCTCGTACCTGATGCTCAACTCGGAGCTGTTCTCGGCGGCGTTCGCCGGGCATCCGTTCGTCGCGGTGGTCTGCGACAACGACGGCTACGCGGTGATCGCGCGGCTGCAGGAAGGCCAGGGCGGCAGGCCGTTCAACAACCTGTACGCCGACTGCCGGTCCGGGCACGCGGCGCCGCCGCGTGTCCACTTCGCCAAGCACGCGGAGTCCTTGGGCTGCGCGGTCTTCACGGCCACCGGTTTGGACGACGTGCGCGTCGCCTACGCGAAGGCGCGTGAAGCGGCCGTGGCCGAGAAGAGGCCCGCGGTCGTGGTGGTCGCTACGCAACCGAACGCTTGGACCGAGGCCGGAGCCTGGTGGGAAGTCGGAGTGCCCGAACACCTCGCGGGGCGGCCGGCGTACGACGAGGCCAAGCCGGGCCAGGTCAGGTACTTGGGGTAAAGGGCTCGTGAGTGTTCCCGACGGTTAGAACCGCCGGGAACACTCACGACCATCACCCAGGCGACACGCCGTGGGGCACCAGGAGGAGGGGCGCCCCCGAGCCGTCGGCTTTCACCGACCAGATATCGCCACCCAAGCCGTAGAGGACCGACTCCTCCCGCCACAAGGGCTGGTCGTCGACCAACCGCGTTTCCGCGAGCACGGTTTCCCGCATGGTCGACAGTTCGAGCACGGCTATCCGCCAGCCGTCCCCGAAGCGTTTCTTGAACGCGACCCGCGTGCCGTCCGGTGAGAGCGACGGGCATTCGACGCCGTCGCGCAGCACCTTGGCGCGGAACTTCGCGAAGTCCCCTTCGATCAGGTACGTATGCCCCTTGCTGCCCAAGGTGGCATAGAACCGGTTGCCGTCGGGCGCGAACGTGATGCCCCAGTAGTTGACGTCGTTCGCGTAGTAGCGCTCGCCGTCGCGGAAGACCGCGAGCTGCTCGATCGACTTGATCAGCTTGTCTTCCTGCGTGTCGTAGACCCCGGCGCGGGTCGAGAAGCCGGTCTCCGCGTAGGAGTCGCCGCTGACGAACAACGTCCAGTAGGCGAACCGCCCGTCCGGCGACACCCGCGCCCGGCTGGGTGTGCCGGGCAGCGTCTCCTTGTGGTGGACACGCAGGTGTTCGTCGACGATCAGGACGTCGGTCTCGGGCGGCAGCGTACCGGGCTGGACGGCGAGGCACAGCCCGGTACGTTTCGAGAACGCGAACCGGTCGCAGCTCAGGCCGCTGAGCTGCCGGGGGCCGGTGGTCGCCCCCACCGGAACGGCACCCACCTTGCCGAAACCGGGGCCTTCCGCGGTGTTGCGGAACAGGAGGTTCTCCTGCGCCAGCATCACCTCCCCCTCGGCGACGGGCACGGCGTTCTCGGTGGCGCCACCGCTGCCCGTGCGTGCGTAGGCGACATAGCCGACGGCCACCCCGGCCAGCACGAGCACCGCGGCGAGCAGCACGAGCAGCTTCTTCTTCACGCAGAAACCTCCAGCGGTTTGACGACGGCGGCGATCACGACCACCGCCACCAGCGAGGCGACCACCACGAGCAGCGCCACGCGCATGTCCCACATCGTCCACAGCAGGCCGAACAGCACCGAGGACAGCATCCTGGCGATCGCCTGACCGGTCTGGACGAGCGCGAGCCCGCCCGCCCGGATGTTAGCGGGCAGGAGCGGTCCGGCGGCGGCCATCAGCACGCCGTCGGTGGCCGCGTAGAACACGCCGTGCAGCACCAGCGCTAGCACGCCGAGCCACCATGCCGTCGGTCCACACAGGACGACCAGCGCCACGGCGAGCGCGACATGCCCGCCGAGGAAGACCTTCCACCGCCCCGCCCGGTCGGCGAGCCTGCCGAACGGGATCGCCAGCAACAGGAACACGCCGGCGGTTCCCAAGGGCAGCAACGGGAAGTAGACCGCGCCGACGTCCCAGCGGCGCTGGAGCACCAGGTAGACGAACGAGTCGCCGATGGTCACGAGACCCAGGAGTGCCGCCCAGCCGCAGACTCGTCGAACCGATGCCTGGCGCAGGACCGCGAGTGTCTCACGGAGGGTTACCCTTTCTCTCTCAACGGGTTTACGGTCACGGACGAACAAGCCCAGCACCAGCACCCCGACGATCGCGATGCAGAAGCTGGCGAAGAAGACAGACGTGTAGCTGCCGAGGCTGATCCACAGCACACCCATCGCCACGAGCGGGCCGAGGAACGCGCCGACCGTGTCCATCGCCCGGTGCACGCCGAACGCGCGGCCGAGCGACGCCGGCTCGCTGCTCAGCGAGATCAGCGCGTCACGCGGGGCCGTGCGCAGTCCCTTGCCGGTGCGATCGGCGGCCAGTACCGCGCCGATCGCACCGACAGAGGACCCGGCCGCCATCAGCCCGAGCTTGCAGACGGCGGAGAGCCCGTAGCCGAAGCCCGCCACCGCCTTGAGCCGGTGCCAGCGGTCCGCCGCGTGCCCGCCCAGCAGGCGGACGATCGCGGTGGCGCCGGCGTACATGCCGTCGAGCAGCCCGAACTGCAAGGGGTTCAGCCCGAGCCCGACGACCAGGTACAGCGGGAGCACGGCGGTGACCATCTCCGAGGAGATGTCCGTGACCAGGCTGACCATGCCGAGCGCGATGACGTTGCCCGCCACCCGCCCGGCCACGGGGGTGTCCGTGGCCGGGCGGTCAGTCGTGATGTACATGATCAGTGGCAGGTGTAGGTCGGGCTGCTGTCGAGCACCTTGCTGTCCAGCCCGATCAGCTGACTGGTGAACGAGTTGTCCGTCATGGTCAGCTTGAGCACACCGTGTGTCTTGAGCATCTTGGCGGTAGTCGCGTGCGCCGTCTTCAGGGGATACAGGCCGGCGCCGCCCATGCCGCCGAGGATCTCCACCGGACCGGCCGGGTTGGCATTGCCGTTGGCGTCCTGCGGGATGAATCGCTCATAGTGGTGGTCGTGGCCGTTGAGCACCAGGTCGACCTTGGCGTCGACCAGCGGCTGCCACAACACCTGCGCGCCGGAGTTGTCGCCGTGGTCGCCGGAGCTCCACCGCGGGTGGTGGAAGTACGCGGCGACGCAGCCCTTGGTGTTCGCCGCCAGGTCCGCCTTGAGCCAGGCCACCTGAGGCGGGTCGGCCGCGGCGTTCAGCCCGTCGCCTTCCTCGACGACGAAGTCGTTCGAGTCGAGCGAGATGAAGTGCCAGTTGCCCATGTTCCAGCTGTAGTACCGCTTGCCGTCCGGTTTGGCGATCGTGCCGAAGTACTTCTCGTATCCGGCGAACGGCGGGCTGTCGTAGGTGTCGTGGTTGCCGACGGAGGGCTTGGTGATGCTCTTGAACTTGCCCCACGTCTTGTCGTAGTAGTTCGTGTAGTCCGAGTAGTGCGCGTCGTCGTACTGGTTGTCACCCATGGTGATGACCGCGGCGGGGTTCATGGCCTGGACGAGAGCCGCGGTCTTGGGGTGGATGCAGGAGGACGAGCTGGCGGTGCACTGCTCGGCGATGTCACCGGCCGCGGCGAGCACGAAGCTGCCGCCGCCACCGCCTGCCGGGGTCGTCACCGCGAGCGCGGTGCTGACGCCGGACACGTTGCCGGCACCGTCACGGGCGCGGACCGTGTACGAGTATGCGGTCTCCGGGGAGACTGTGGTGTCGGTGTAGGAGTTCGTGGCCGAGGTGCCGACCACTGTGCCACCGCGCAGGATGTCGTAGCCGTCGACGGCCACGTTGTCGGTGGAGGCCGTCCAGCTCAGCGCCACGCTGGAGGCGGCGACCGCGTCCGCCTTCAGCCCGGCCGGCGTGCTCGGCGGCTGCGTGTCACCGGTGGTGTCGGTGACGCCGTACACCTGGAGTTCCCAGAGTGAGTAGCCGTAGCTCGTGCCGCGGGCGGTGCCGACGACGCGGACGTACCGGCCTCGTCCGGTCAGCCCGGTCCGATCGTCGATCCCGCCGTCGCCGGCGTCGTTCGTGTCCACTGTGGTCCACGTCGTGCCGTCGGCCGACAGCTCGATGCGGTACCTCTTGGCGTAGGCGACTTCCCAGTTCAGCTTCACCCGGTGCACGGCGGCCGACTGGCCGAGGTCGACCCTGATCCACTGCGGATCCGAGCCTTCGGCGCTGGCCCAGCGGGTCGTGGTGCTGCCATCCACGGCGTACTTCCCCGCGTACGAGGAACTTTCCTGGCTGGAGGTGGCGGTGATCTTTCCTTGCGACAGCAGGACGTCGGCGGCTGCCGACGTCGCTGTCATGGTCATGGGCAGTAGTACTGCCGCGGGTATGAGCACAGCTAAGGCTCGTTTGATAGTGGTCACTTCGGGAGCTCCTCTTGGCCGGACGGCTGGCAGGGAGAGAAGTACGTGTACAACGGGTAAACAGTAAAGAAAGTTTCTTAACTAACAAGTCCCGCGACTGTAGCCCGTCCCTTTTTCGCCTAGCAAGACCATCCCCTGGATGTCGTAACCCAGTAGTTATGCGAAAGCCCCCTCCGCTGCGCGGTGCGCAACGGAGGGGGCTTCACTTGCGCCGATCCATGTCAGCAACGCGGCACGACATGCACCGTCCCGTGCAACGTATCCGGTACCAGCAAAGAGTTTGCTCGCTCATCGAGCAGGAAATCCGCGGTCGTGCTACGGCCCACGCCGGACAGCAGCACCTGGACGTTCTCGCCGTCGCGATCCATTTTCCAGACCGTGCCGTTGTCGAAACTCGACACATAGATGGAGCCGTCGTGACCCTGTGCGACACCGTCCGCACCACGAAAACCGGTGGCGATGATCTTTTTGCGATCCTGTTCAAGATCGGTTTCGACAACGTTGCCATAGAACATGTCGACCATCAGCAGCCGACCCGGCTTCCGGCTCGGCGCGACGCCATTCAGTACGAGCGTCTTGCGAGAAGGCTTGACCACCTCGGTGATCTTGCCCGTCAACGGGATGCGGTAGACCCGCGCGGAGGACGGGATGGCCGCGCCCTGAGGGCTGTCGACCGGCCAGAGGTAGCCGTTCGGGTCGCGCATGAAACCGCGGCCGCCCATTTCACTCACGTACACGGCGTCGCCGTCTTCCGCCGCGGCCACATCATTGAGGAACTCGATGGTCTTCGGGAAAGAAGCGGGAGTGGCGAGCACCTTTTTCACGCCGTTTTTGTCGATCGTCCACACTGTCGTCGTGTCGGCGACGACAAGATACTTCCCGGTGAACGCGATACCTCGCGGATTGTCGAGCCCGGTGGCGAAAGTGGCGACCGCTCCGGTCTTCGGATCGAGCGTGCGGACCTCGCCGTCGTTCCTGCCGAGCTCGGGCGCACCCTGGATGGTCACGAAAACCTTGCCGTCAAAGCCTTTCGTGACACTCTCGGGCCGCGCGCCGACGGTGAAGGAGACCGCGGCGGGAACGGCGACGGCCGGGCCGGTGAACGTCAGTGTCGCGACGGCCGCGAGCAGCGCGGCACGCGAAGACCATTTGTGCGGAGGCATGGCGGCAGAGTCGCACGGCGGATATCGGCTTAGCCAGAAGGAAAGGCGAAGTTCGGCGTTTCAGCCCATTGAATGTTTCAATGACCGAGAAGCTCATTGATTTCGCGCACCGCTGAGCGGCCCGCCCGATTCGCGCCGACCGTGCTCGCGGAAGGCCCGTAGCCGACCAGATGCAGCCGCGGCTCGGCGACGACGCGGGTTCCGTCCAGCTTGATGCCACCGCCCGGCTCGCGGATGCGCAGCGGCGCGAGATGGTCGATCGCGGCGCGGAAGCCGGTCGCCCACAGGATGATGTCGGCCGCCTGCTCGGTGCCGTCCGGCCACACGATGCCACGCGGGGTGATCCGCTCGAACATCGGCTTGCGGTCGAGGATGCCGTCCGCCTGAGCCTGGCGAACCTCGGGAGTGAGCGCCAGGTCGGTCACGCTGACCACGCTCGCGGGTGGCTTGCCCGCGCGCACCGCGCGCTCCACCTTCGCGACGGCCTCGCGGCCCCAGTCTTCGGAAAACGGGCCGGAGCGGAAGACCGGTGGCCGTCGCGTCACCCAGGTCGTGCCGCGGGCGACGGTCGCGATCTCCATCAACAGCTGGATCGCCGAGGTCCCACCGCCGACGACCACCACACGCTTGCCGCGGAACTCCCCCACGCCGGTGTAGTCGGCGGTGTGCAGCTGACGCCCGGCGAAGGTCTCCTGTCCCGGATAGTGCGGCCAGAACGGGCGATCCCAGGTGCCGGTCGCGCTGATCACCGCGCGCGCCGACCAGGACTCGGCGGCACTCGCGACCACGAGCCGGTCCTCGGCACGGCTCACCGAGAGCACGTCGACCGGGCGCTGGACCGGCAGATCGTAGGTGCGCTCGAAGCGGTCGAAGTACTCCGAAACGACCTCGGACGCGGGCCTGCTCTGATCCGGCGTGCCCAGCGCCATTCCCGGCAGGTCGTAGAGCCCGTGCACCTTGCCGAGCACCAGCGAGGGCCAGCGATACTGCCACGCGCCGCCCGCGCGTTTGCCGTGGTCGAGCACGACGAACCCGCTGCCGTTCCGGAAACCGGTCCGGCGCAGGTGATAGGCGGCCGAAAGACCGGCCTGTCCGGCTCCGATCACGACTACGTCGGTCTCGTGGTCCGCGCTCATATCGGGTTCAACGGGAACCGTCGCCGGATATTTCGCGGTTTCGGTCACACGCCAGGGCGTGTTTCTCGGATCGGGTGCGATGAGAGTCGTGATCCAGGTGGTTCCTGGCGGTACCGCGAGATCATCCTCGTACCGGGTTGTACTCGGGTGATCCCGCGGTGCCGCCAGGGGCCGCCTGGGCGCGGCTATCGCGCATCCGATCCGAGAAACGCGCCCTAGCGGCGAAGCAGCTTCCTGATCAGCAGGAAGGCCGCGATCGCCGCGCCGATGGCGAGCACCGGGCGCAAACGTTTGGCCACCGAGTCGCCCGCGAGTTCGACCAGGTCGATCGACTCGGACTCCGGGATCGGGGGCACGCTGCGCAGCTGAGGCCGTTCGGGTTCCGGCTCGGGCTCTTCGGGAGTGCCGAGCTTCTCGGCCAGCCGCGCCGCGAACTGGTCCAAGATCTTGCCGCCGACCTCGCTGATCATCCCGCGCCCGAACTGGGCGGGCTTGCCGGTGACCGAAAGCTCGGTCGCGACCGCGCCGTGGGTGCCGCCGTCGCGCTCGGTCAGCGTGAGGGTGACCGTGGCGGACGCCGTGCCCGCGCCGCGCGCGTCCTTGCCCGCCGCCTTGATGACGACCTTCTTCGCGGTTTCGTCCTTCTTGAGGAATTCGCCGGTGCCCTTGTAGAGCAGGGAGATCGGCCCGAGCTTGACCTTCACCGTGCCGCTGAACGTGTCGCCCTCGACCTTCGTGACCGTCGCGCCCGGCATGCAGGGCGCCACGTACTCGGGGTCGATCACGGCCTTCCAGACGTCCTCGACGCCTGCCGGAACGGTGAATTCATGGTCGAGCCGCACGGGCCGACCTCCCTTCTGGTTACGTGCCGATCGCCGACGCGAGCGCCCTGCCGGTGAGCACGCGGGCGAGCTGCTGCCGGTATTCGGCGTCGGCGTTGCCGTCGACGGGCGGGCTGGTGCCCTCGGCCGCGTGCGCGGCGGCCGCCGTGATCGCTTCGGCCGTGGCGGGCTGGCCCACCAGTGCCTGTTCGACGCCGGTGGCGCGCATCGGCGTCGAACCCATGTTCGTCAGCGCGACCCTGGCCTCGGTGATCGTGGCACCGTCGGTCCGCACCGCGGCCGCGACGGCGACCATCGACCAGGCCTGCGCGACGCGGTTGAACTTCTCGTAGTGCGAGTACCACCCGGTGTGCTTCGGCACCCGCACCTCGACCAGTATCTCGTTCTCCGCAAGTGCGGTGGTGAACAAGTCCTGGAAGAACTCCGCGGCGGGCACGCTCCGGCGGCCGTCCGGTCCCGCGATGACCAGTTCGCAGTCCAGCGCGAGCACCGGCGCGGGCAGGTCACCGGCGGGGTCGGCGTGCGCGAGCGAGCCGCCGAAGGTGCCGCGGTGACGCACCTGCGGATCGGCGACCGTGTCGGTGGCGCGGGCCAGCAGCGCGGCGTGCTCGGCGACCAGGTGATCGCGTTGCACGTCGTAGTGCGTGGTCATGGCGCCGATGACGAGCGCGTCGCCGTCCTCGCGGACCCCGCGCAGCTCGCCGATCTTGCCGAGGTCGACCAGCAAGGTCGGCGTGGCGAGCCGCATGCGCAGCACGGGAAGCAGGCTCTGCCCGCCCGCGATCACCTTGGCATCCTCACCGGCTTCGGTGAGCGCGCGGATCGCTTCGTCCACTGTGGATGGTGCGACGTAGTCGAAACTCGCGGGAATCACTGCGCACCTCCGGATGCGTCGATCGAGCCGAGTCCGCCACCGGCTTCGGAGCCGATATCGCCGGCGGCCTTCGTCCCGTGCTGGATGGCGTGCCACACGCGCATCGGCGTCATCGGCATCTCGATGTCGGTCACCCCGAAATGCCGCACCGCGTCGACGACCGCGTTGACAACGGCGGGCGTGGACGCGATCGTGCCCGCCTCGCCGACTCCCTTGGCGCCCAAGGGGTTCGTGGTCGACGGGGTTTCCGTGCGGTCGGTGGTGAACGAGGGCAGGTCGGCCGCGGACGGCAGCAGGTAGTCCGCGAACGTGCCCGTGGTCAGCGTGCCGCTCTCGTCGAACACCGCCTCCTCGAACAACGCCTGCGCGATGCCCTGCGCGAGCCCGCCGTGCACCTGGCCCTCGACGATCAACGGGTTGACCGCCACGCCGACGTCGTCGACGCAGACGTAGCTGCGCAAGGTGATCCGGCCCGTCTCGGTGTCCACTTCGGCCGCACAGAGGTGCGTGCCGTGCGGGAACGAGAAGTTCTCCGGGTCGTACGTGGCATCGGAATCCAGCGACGGTTCGATGCCGTCCGGCAGGTTGTGCGCCATGAACGCGGCGAACGCGACCTCCTGGATACTCGTCGCCTTGTCGGTGCCCTTGACGGTGAACTGCCCACCGGCGAATTCGAGATCGTCCTCCGAACATTCCATGAGGTGCGCGGCGATCGTGCGAGCCTTCCCGATCACCTTCTCCGCCGCCTTGATGACCGCGATCCCGCCGACGGTCAGCGAGCGCGATCCGTAAGTGTCCAAGCCCTTGTGGGAGGACTGAGTGTCGCCATGCAGCACTTCGACATCTTCGAACGGCACACCGAGCTGGTCCGCGACGATCTGGCTCCACGCCGTCTCATGGCCCTGGCCGTGCGCGGAGGACCCGGTGACGACTTCGACCTTGCCGGTGGCGAGCATCCGGATGGCGGCGTGCTCCCAGCCACCCGCGCCATAGGCCAGTGAACCGAGGACCCTGGACGGCGCGAGGCCGCACATCTCGGTGAACGTCGAGATCCCGATGCCGAGCTGGATCGGGTCGCCGCTCGCGCGCCGCTCCGCCTGCTCGCGGCGCAGGCCGTCGTAGTCGAAAAGCTGCTTGGCCTTCTCGGTCGCGGCCTCGTAGTTGCCCGAGTCGTAGGTCAGCCCGCACACCGTGGTGAACGGGAACTCCTCGTGCTTGATCCAGTTCTTCTCGCGCAGCTCCATCGGGTCCATGCCGAGTTCGGCCGCCAGCTCGTCCATGATCCGCTCGACGGCGAATGTCGCCTCCGGACGGCCCGCGCCGCGATAGGCGTCGGTGAGCGTGGTGTTGGTGAACACGTTGGTGCAGGCGAAGTGGTACGCCGGGAACTTGTAGATCGCGTTGAACATGAACGCGCCGAGAATCGGCACACCCGGCCCGACCAGTCCGAGGTACGCGCCCATGTCGGCCTTGAGGTCGGCCTTCAGCCCGAGCACCGTGCCGTCGCGCTTGGCCGTGATCGTGATGTCCTGGATCTGGTCGCGGCCGTGGTGCGCGGTGAGCATGCACTCGGAGCGCGTTTCATTCCATTTCACCGGTTTGCCGAGCTTCTGCGCGACGGCCAGCGCCATCGTCTCCTCGGGCAGCACGGCGATCTTGCCGCCGAATCCGCCGCCGACGTCCGGCGCGATCACCCGGAGCTTGTGCTCGGGGATGCCGAGGGTGAGGGCTGCCATCGTCTTGAGGATGTGCGGGATCTGCGTCGCCGACCACAGGGTGATCTGCGTGCCGGTCGGGTCGACCACGCAGGCCCTGGGCTCCATGAACGCGGGCACCAGCCGCTGCTGGCGGAAGCGCCGGGTCACCGTGACTTCGGCGTCGCCCGCGGTCTCGGCGAAGCTCGCGCCCGTGCCCGCTTCGCCGGAGTCGAACACCCACACCGCGTTGGTGTTGGTGCCGAGTTCCTCGTGCACCAACGTCGCGTCCTCGGCGAGCGCGGTCTCGAGGCCGAGCACTACCGGCAGCTCTTCGTAGTCGACTTCGATGTACTCGAGCGCGTCGTGCGCCTCGGCCGCCGTGCGCGCGGCGACCACCGCGACGCCTTCACCGGCGAAGTTCACCTGGGTGGCGGCGAGCATCGGGCGGCGCGGCGACTTCATGTCCGGGGTGATCGGCCACGCGCAGGGCATGCCGACCTCGCTCGCGGGATCCAGGTCGGTGGCCGTGAAGACGGCGACGACACCGGCGGCCTGTTTCGCCGCGGAGGTGTCGATGCTGAGGATCTTGGCATGCGCGTGCGGGCTGCGCAGCACAGCGAGATGCAGCATGCCGGGCAACGTCATGTTGTCCGTCCACCTGGTCCGCCCCGTGATCAGCCGCTCGTCTTCCTTGCGGCGCCGGGACTTTCCTACCTCCGGCTCGATGGTGGCGGTCATCATTCGCCCCCGATGCCCACGTGCGAGGCGCTTTCCTGCGACGACATCCGCTCGGCCTCAGGCCCGGCGCCCGGCCGCATGTGGTGCGCGGCGTCGCGGACCGCGCGCACGATGTTCTGGTACCCCGTGCAGCGGCAGAGGTTGCCTTCCAGTCCTTCCCGCACGGCTTTTTCGTCAGGGTCGGGGTTGTCCGCCAGCAGGTCGATCGACTGCATGATCATGCCCGGCGTGCAGAAACCGCACTGCAGCGCGTGATTGTCGTGGAACGCCTGCTGCACCGGATGCAGCTTGCCCTCGCGGGCAAGTCCTTCGATCGTGGTGATCTCACAGCCGTCGGCCTGGACCGCGAGCACCGAGCAGGACTTGACGCTGTGCCCGTCCAGATGGACGGTGCAGGCGCCGCAGTTGCTGGTGTCGCAGCCGACCACGGTGCCTACCTTGCCGAGCCGTTCACGCAGATGGTGCACGAGTAGCGTGCGCGGTTCGACCTCGTCGCTGTACTTGGTACCGTCCACGGTGACGGTGATGCGCATTGCGGTCTCCAGTGCTGGGAGCGGGTGTGATCGGACTCACTTTCGAGCGTGCTACTTCCCGTTCCCCGGTACAACCCCCCACCTGTGCGAGCGCCTCGGCCGATCCGCAGCTGCGGTTTTCTGGGCTTTCCTGACCCGAATTCGCGGAGTTCCGCTGTACTCCATTCAGCCGAGCGACAAAATTTACTGCACCCGGTCGAGAAATCCGTTGGTGATCAACCATCCGACATTGATCGGTGTCGGCGCACCGGGCACCAGAGTGGCGTCGAGCTGATATTGGGTACCGCCACCCGGCTGCGCGAACCACGGCGCGATCGGACCCGAATGGACCTTGAACTCCTTGGCCACCTTGTACACGTGGTAGTTGCACGACGCGGCCGGGATGCTGGTCAGGCTCTGCGGCGGGATCGACCGGGACGAGTACGGCGCGCCTTTCGGCGCCAGGAATGAGCCGTACTCGCTGCCGAAACGATCAATGGCGAGCCCTGGGCTCAGTGAGATGGCGAATTGGATCGGGGTGCCGTCGGGGTAAAGGACATAGCCGTCCTTGGGCGGATAACGCCAGGAAGAAGCCGTCGAATCGTAGAAGGCTTCGAGGAATCGCTGTTCGGTGAGGTATCCCGTTCGCTGGTACCCGCGCAGTTCCCTGCCGACGTCGCCTGCCACCGGCAGCTTTTCCGGGCCGAGGCGCTTGTCCCCGTGGTAGAAGGTGTCCGAGCATTCGGTGGCCCTGCCGGTCTCCTGCGCGTAGGCGGTGGTCGGGGCGAGCAGCAAGGCGAGCGCCGCGAAAACCGTGGCTGTGCGTTTGAAGGGCATGCACTCGACCTCACCGCAAAAACCCTTGCGGTGTCGAGAGTCTGAACGGGTTAGCCGTGAATGCGGCCGCTCAGCTCCGCCAGCCGACGGCCACCGCCGCCCCAGCGCAGTGCGATGATCTCCGCCGCGATGGACACCGCGGTCTCCTCAGGCGTGCGGGCTCCGAGGTCGAGCCCGATCGGCGAGGAAAGCTTCTCGAGTTCGTGCTCGGTCAGGCCGGCGTCGCGCAGGCGGGAGAACCTGTCGTCGTGCGTCTTGCGTGAGCCCATCGCGCCGACGTAGCCGACGTCGAGGCGCAGCGCGAACTCCAGCAGCGGCACGTCGAACTTCGGGTCGTGGGTGAGCACGGCGATCGCGGTGCGGCGGTCGATCTTGCCCGCGTCCGCCTGCGCCTTGAGGTAGCGGTGCGGCCAGTCGACGACGACCTCGTGCGCGTCGGGGAACCGGCTGGCGGTGGCGAACACCGGCCGCGCGTCGCAGACGGTGACCTCGTAACCCAGGTAGGCGCCCATTTTGGCCATCGCGGTCGCGAAGTCGATCGCGCCGAAGACGAGCATCCGGGGCGGCGGCTCGAAGGAATTGACGAACACGGTCATGCCCTCGCCGCGGCGCTGGCCGTCCGGGCCGTAGTGCAGGACGTCGGTGCGCCCGGTGGCGAGCAGCCCGCGCGCGTCGTCGGCGACTGCGTCGTTCATCCGGGACGAGCCCAGCGTGCCGGTCACCCGGTCCGGCCAGACGATCAGATGACGGCCGATGAGCCCGGTCAGCTCGTGCTCGATCACCGTGACGATCGCGACCGGCTGCCCGTCGCGCACGGATTCGACGACCTCGCCCAGCTCCGGCAACGTCTCGCGGTCGATCCGCTCGACGTAGATGTCGATGATCCCGCCGCAGGTCAGCCCCACCGCGAACGCGTCGTCGTCGGTGACGCCGTAGCGCTGCAGAACGGGCGTACGGTCCTCGACGACCTGCTGGGCCAGCTCGTAGACGGCGCCCTCGACACAGCCGCCGGACACACTGCCGGTGACCTCGCCGTCCGGCCCGACCAGCATGGCCGCGCCGGGTTCCCTCGGCGCCGACGAGAACGTCGCCACCACGGTGCCGACTCCGACGGTCTCGCCCGCCGACCAGCGGCGGTGCAACTCGTCCAACACATCACGCATTGCGGATCTCCACGAGCAGTCGTTCCAGAGTCGCCAGGCTGTGCCCGGCGAGCAGCGCGTCCAGATGCGGCAGCGCGGCGGCGATCCCGGACTGCACCGGTGCGTAACCGTCGCGCCCCGCATGGGGATTAACCCAGAGTACGGCGTGCGCGAGCCTGCGTGCCCGCGCGAGCTGGTCGGCGAGCAGGCTCGGGTCACCCCGTTCCCACCCGTCGGAGAAGATCACGACCACCGCCTGCCTGGCCAGACCCCGCTGTCCCCACCGGTCGAGAAAGACCCTGAGCGTCTCGCCGAGCCGTGTCCCGCCCGCGAAATCCGGCACGGCTTCCCCGGCCGCGAGCATGGCGCGCTCGGGATCACGCTGCCGCAGCTGCCGGGAGACCCTGGTCAGCCGGGTGCCGAGGGTGAAGACCTCCACGCTGGACGGCGCGCTCCTGACCACCACGTGCGCGAACCGGAGCAGCGCGTCGGCGTACGGGCTCATCGAACCGGAAACGTCGATGAGCAGTACGACGCGCCGGGGCCGTCGCGCGCGGTCGCGATACGCGAGCTTGGTGAGTTCACCGCCGCCCGCGAGCATGCCGCGCAGCGTCCTGGCCGGGTCGAGCCGCCCTCGTTTCGACCGGCGCTGCCGGAGTGATGATCTTTGGGGTGGTACCGGGCGGAGCACGGCGAAAAGCTCGCGGAGATGTTCGCGCTCGGCGATCGAAAGTTCGCCGAGGTCGCGGTGCCGCAGGATCTCGGTGTCGCTCGCGGCCGCGTTGAGCTGTTCGGGGGTCTGGGAGGACTCGCCGTTCTGACGACCCGCGGTGAGCGTGGCCATTTTCGACTTGCGCTCACGGGTGACGGGTTTGGCCGCGCGCCGCGGCGGCTCATCGCCGAACCAGCGCGCGAAAGCGTCTTCGTAGCGGGGCAAGTCGTCGGGGTCCGCGCAGAGGGTCAGCCTGCCTGCCCAGTAGAGCTGGGCGGGCTCGGCGAGATCGAGGCGCTCGACCGCGTCGAGGTACGCCTGCACGCGATGCGCGTCGCAAGGCAGACCGGCCTCACGCAACGCGGTCGCGAAGCCGACGAAACCCGGAAGCGGATCCATGCGTCCATTGTGCGCTCTTCGAAGGAATAAGTGCGGTCTGGCGGCCGATCCTCCCCAGGCCGGGCGCCAGACCGCGCTCTTCGCAGCGACCATGGCCTGGTAGCGAGTAGGCCGGGCGCGAAGAGATCGGGGAAAGCTGGTTGATGGGCATAACAGTGACCGAACGAATCGCGATGGTCAAAGGAATTAACCGGCGCTACGGTAGGCACATGATCTTGCGCCGCTTGGCCTTCGCGGCACTCGCCGCTCTCACCGTGACCACCGCGCTCACCGTCCCCGCACAGGCTTCGGCGCCGACACCGGTCGTGTTCGACACCGACATGGACTTCGACGACGCGGCCACGCTCGCGTATCTCTGCCAAGCGCACAAACGGCATCGCATCGAACTGCGCGCGGTCACCGTGGTCAACAACGGATCCGGAACTCCGGGCCGCGCGCTCACGCATACCCGCACGATTCTCGAAAAATGTGGCCTGAGCGGCATTCCGGTGGCCGACGGCTCGGACAAGGGCGTCAACACGCCGACTCCGGACGCGCGCGCCTGGACCGAGAAGGTGCTTTCCGGAGCACTCGGGGACGGGAATCGGCTGGACCGTCCTTCGGTGCTTCCGGCTTCGCTGCTGTTCGCGGCGAGTGTCCTCACGGCACGGACGCCGGTCGTGGTGGTCGCGACGGGTCCGCTCACCACCGTCGCGAAGGCGACGAGGCTGCCGGGTGTCGCCGAGAAGATCAGCCGGATTTCGGTGATGGGCGGTGCGTTCGGCGTCGCGGGCAATGTCGAAGCGCCGGGAGCCGACGGCACGCAGGAGACCAATCTCTGGCTGGATCCGGTATCGGCACGCGAGGTGTTCCAGCGGTCACGTGTGGACATCGTGCCGCTCGACGCTACCAACGACGTGCCGATCACGCCCGCTTTCGTGCACCGGCTAGGTGCCGGTAGCACTGCGGAAAGCCTTATGGTGCACGGAATCCTGACGCAGCCGGACATCTGGCCGTTCATCGAGCAGGGTGTCGGCTACTGGTGGGACACGCTCGCCGCGTCGGCCGCTTTCGACGCGACGAGCCCGGTCGAGTTCCGCCAAGACCGCGTCGACGTCGTGGTGACCGGGAAATCAGCCGGGCGAACGGTCATCAGCGCCGACGGCACGCCGCAACGCGTTGGCCACCATGGGAATCTCACCGCTTACGAGGCGGGCTACTTCGCGATGCTCAACGGGGGTTAGGCGAACAGGCTGTCGAGTTTGGCGCGGACACGGTCGAGGTCTTCGCTGTACTTGAGCACCGCGCCGAGGGTGCGGGCGGCGGACTCGGCGTCGAGTTCGTCGCGGCCCAGCGCGAGCAACGCCCGCGTCCAGTCCAGTGATTCGGCCACGCCGGGCGGCTTGAGGAGTTCGAGCTCGCGCAGCCGGCGGACGGCGACCGCGACCTGGGTGGCGAGCCGTTCGCCGACGCCGGGCAGGCGCCTGCGCAGGATGGCGACCTCGCGGGTGAGGTCGGGATGGTCGAGCCAGTGGTAGAGGCAGCGGCGCTTGAGCGCGTCGTGCACCTCGCGGGTGCGGTTCGAGGTGAGCACCACGATCGGCGGGCGCTGCGCGCGGATCTCGCCGAGCTCGGGGATGGTGACCGCGTTTTCGTCGAGCAGCTGCAACAGGAACGCCTCGAACTCGTCGTCGGCGCGGTCGATCTCATCGATCAGCAGTACGCACGGCGCTTCGCGCAGCGCCCGCAGCAACGGCCTGGCCAGCAGAAACCGCTCGGTGTAAAGCGACTGCTCGGCCGTTTCGACGTCGAGTGCGCCGTTGGCGGCTTCGAGTGCGCGCAGGTGCAGGAGCTGGCGTGGGAAGTCCCATTCGTACAGTGCCTGCGCGGCGTCGATGCCCTCGTGGCATTGCAGGCGGATGAGCGGGAGTTCGAACGCCTGCGAGAGCGCGACCGCGAGCGAGGTCTTGCCGGTGCCGGGTTCACCCTCGCAGAAGAGCGGGCGGCCCATGCTCAAGGTGAGGAACGCGGCGGTGGCCACGCCGTCGTCGGCGAGGTAGCCGACGGCGCCGAGCTTGTCCGCCATCTCCTCGGGAGTCATGGGTTCGAATCTACTCGGGCGCGAAGCGCCTCCGTTGAGAGTGGCGGTGGGAGACGGGCGGGCGTAGGTCACCTGGGCGGTCGACGTCGCGTCCAACTCCGAGGTCGGCGCATTCGACCAGTTGGAGGTCGGTTCTGGTGGCGAGCCAGTCGCGGGCGCCGCGATCACCGCGCGCGGTGTCGGCGATCTCCGGCCACCAGCGCCTGCCGAGCAGCACGGGGTGCCCGGGGACGCCGTCATAGCTCGCGCGCGCGGCGGCTTCCGGGCCCGCGGTGGCACGGACCCGCTCGATGATGTCCGGGCCCACCCAGGGCAGGTCGACGAGGTGCACGAGCACCGAACCGGCCTCCGTCGCGGCGAAGGCGTCGAGCCCGGCACGCAGGGAGGCGCCCATGCCGGTCGGCCAGTCTTCGGCGTCAACGGCGATCGACGGGTCGGGCAGCAGCGCGCGAACCTGGTCGGCCTCGGCGCCGAGCACGACGCGGATCGGCGCGCAGCCGCCCTCGGTCAGCGTGCGCAACGCACGCAGCAGCAAGGGTTCGCCGTCGAGTTCGGCCAGTGCCTTCGGGCCGCCGAAGCGGCGTCCGGCGCCGGCCGCGAGGAGCAGGCCGCCTGCTTCAGCCACGCCTGGCCCTGGCGGGCGAGGTGATGGCGAGGTCGTTTTCGATGCGCTTCGCCGCGTTGAGCAGCGGCGGCAGCAGCTCCTCGCGCATGGATTCCGGGGTCGTGCGGCTGGCGTGGGTGGACAGGTTGACGGCCGCAATGATGCGGCCCTGCCGGTTGCGGATCGGCGCGGCGACCGAGCGCAGGCCCTCCTCGAGTTCCTGGTCGACCATCGCCCAGCCTTGCGCGCGGACCTGCGCGACCTCGGCGCGCAACGCGTCGTCGGAGGTCAGCGTGTGCGCGGTGAGCGGGTCGAGCTTGGCGACCATGAGGTACGCCTCGAACTCGGCGACGCTCAGCCCGGACAGCAGGACATGGCCCATCGAGGTGGCGTAGGCGGGGAACCGGGTGCCGACGTTGATGCTGACCGTCATGATCCGCGACACGGCCACGCGCGCGACGTACACGACGTCGGTGCCCTCCAGCACCGAGACCGAACTGGACTCGCGCACCTCGGCGGACAGGAACTCCAGGTGCGGCTGCGCGACCTCGGGCAGCGACATGCTGGACAGGTAGGAGTAGCCGAGCTCGAGCACCTTCGCGGTGAGCGAGAAGTACTTGCCGTCGGTGCGGACGTACCCGAGATCGGTGAGCGTGAGCAGGAACCGGCGAGCGGCGGCCCTGGTCAGCCCGGTCGAGCGGGCCACGTCACTGAGGGTGAGCTCGGCCGCGTCGGCATGGAACGCCTTGATCACCGCCAGGCCCCGTTCCAGCGACTGCACGTGGTGCGCGCCGCGCTCTGCCTCTTCCATTTGCCCAGCTTATCCCGTGGGTACCTCCCCCAGCTCGGTCAGGACACGTTGCGCGATCGCGAAAGCCGCGTTCGCGGCGGGCGCGCCGACGTAGACGGCGGTGTGGAGGATGGTCTCGCTGATCTCTTCGACGGTGAGTCCATTGTGGATTGCCACACGGACGTGCATGGCCAGTTCTTCGTGCGCTTGCAACGAAGTGAGCACGCCGAGGGTAATGAAGCTGCGGGTACGCCGGTCGATGCCGTCCCGTGCCCACACCGAACCCCAGGCCGAGCGGGTGATGTAGTCCTGGAACGGCTGGGAGAACGAGGTGGCCGCGGCGGTGGCCCTGTCGACGTGCGCGTCGCCGAGTACCTCGCGCCGCACCTTCATGCCTGTTTCGTAAAGATCGTCAGTCATCGCTCCCCTTGAGGTGGTCCAGGATGAGCGGGGTGAACGCCTCGGGCCGCTCGACATTGCCGAGGTGCGCTGCGCCTTCGACGATCTCCAGCCGGGCGCCGGGGATCCCGTCCGCGATGCGCTGGGCGTGCTCGACCGGGGTGGCCACGTCCTCGCCGCCCGCGATGACCAGCGTCGGCGCGGTGATCTTCGGCAGGTCGCCTGCCAGGTTCATCCGCTCGAGCGCCTGGCAGGACGCGATGTAGCCGTCCTGGGGCGTGCTGACCAGCATGGTTCGCAACGCCTGGCGATCACCGGCGAACGAAGGGGTCACCCAGCGCGCGAGGCCGCCGTCCGCGATGGCTTCGAGCCCGCCGTCCCGGACCGTGTTGACCCGGTCCACCCACATGCTGGGCGGGCCGAGTTCGGCCGAGGTGCAGCAGAGGGTCAGCGAGCGGATCCGTTCCGGCGCGTGCGCGCCGAGCCACATCCCGGTCATGCCGCCGAGCGAAAGCCCGACGAGGTGCGCGCGCTCGATGTCCAGTTTGTCCAGCAGCGCGACGACGTCCTCGCCGAAATCGGCGATGCTGTACGGCCCCGGCGGCACGGGCGAGTCGCCGTGACCGCGGTGGTCGTAGGCGATCGCGCGGTAGCCCGCCGCCGCCACCGCGCGGACCTGGTCGTCCCACATGCGCAGGCTGCTGCCGACGGAACCGCTGAACACCACGGGGCTGCCGTCACCGAGGGTCTCGTAGTGCACCGCGACGCTCATGCGTGTCCTTTTCGCTTGTGGTGAGCCGAAAGCGCGCGCTCGACGAAGGTCTGGGCGCTCCCGAGGTACCCCGACGGGTCCAGTAACCCCACAATACCGGCGCGGTCGAGATGCTTGCCCACCAACGGATGCGCGGCCAGCAGATCCACCAGCGCCCCCTCTCCCGCCGCGGCGCGGCGGCTGCAGTCGGCGACCGCGTCGTGCGCGGCGAGCCGCCCTGCCTTGTCCACCAAGGCTCCGGTGACCCGCTCGGTCATCAGCTCATCGCGGACGTTCTCCCGCATCGCGCGTTCGTCGACGCGCAGCCGTTCGAGACTCGTGCGCAGCCAGTGCACGGCCGAGCCGGTGCCCCGCAGCAATTCCTGCAGTGGCCGCCACTCGGCGTGCCACGCGCCCGCCGCCCGCTGATGATCTTGTTCCATCGCGGCGAAGACACTCGCGACCAGCCCCGGCGCCGGGCGGGCGCAGGCCAGCACGGCGACCGCGGCGACCGGGTTTCGCTTGTGCGGCAAGGTGGACGAACCGCCGGATCCGGCCGGTCCCGCTTCGAAGACCTCACCGATCTCGGTCTGCGCCAGCAACGTGACGGTCCGCGCGATCCGCGCGGCGACGCCGTCGACCTCACCCAGCAACCCGGTGAGTTCGGCGACACGAGTGCGTTCGGTGTGCCAAGGCAGCTGAGGCTCGTCCAGCTGGAGTCGCTCGCTGAACGCCTTGACCACGGCCGGGCCGTGCTCGCCGTAGGACGCGAGCGTGCCCGCCGCCCCGCCCAGCTGCGCGGCCGGGCGATACGCGCCGAGCCTGCCGATGACCGTGTCCAACCCGGACAGCCAGCTCGCCACCACACACCCGAAGGTGGTGGGCAAGGCCTGCTGCAGGAGGGTACGCCCGGCTTGGACGGTGCGGGCGTACCGCTCGGCGAGTTCGGCCGCGCGGTCCGCGCAGGCTTCGAGGTCCTCGAGCAGCGGGACGAGCGCACGGGCGACCACCAGCATGAGCGCGCTGTCCAGCACGTCCTGGCTGGTCGCCCCGAAGTGGACATACCCGGCGGCGTCCCCGTGGACCTGAGTGGTCAGCGCCCGCACGAGCGGCCCGGCCGGGTTCCCGATCGCGACGGCCTGCGCCCCCAATTCCACGACGTCGTAGTACTCCGCGCGGCACGCCTCGGCGATGTTCCTGGCGTGCGCTGGCTGGAGCAGCCCGGCGTCGGCGAGCGCGCCCGCGAGCGCGGCCTCGACGTCGAGCATGGCCTGCAGCCACGCTTGATCACCGAGTTCCGCCCGCACCGGGCCCGCCGCCAGAAGTGGATCGAAGAGGTCAGACATCGAAGAACACTGTCTCGCCCTCTCCTTGAAGGCGCACGTCGAAGCGGTAGCCGTCCTCGGTCTTCGTCGCGATCAAGGTGTGGCGGCGGTCCTCGGGAACCAGGGCGAGCACCTGGTCGGCGCCGTTGTCCTCGTCTTCGAAGTAGATCCGCGTGACCACCCGATGGAGCAGCCCGCGCGCGAGCACGCTGACGTCGATGTGCGGCGCCTGCGGCTCACCGCCGGCTCCCGGAACGGCACCGGGGACGACGGTCCGGATCCCGTACTGCCCGTCCGGGTCGGTCGGGCAGCGTCCGAAGCCACGGAAGCCGTTCCCGGCCGCGCCACGCGGGTCGTCGGGGTGATCGAAGCGGCCGTCGGCGTCGGCCTGCCAGGTCTCGACGAGCGCGTCCGGGACCGGCTCGCCTGCCCCGTCGGACACCGTGCCCCGGATCCAGATCGCGCCGGGTGTGCCGTCGGGAACGACCTCGGGCCCGTCCGCCCAGGGCAGCCCGATCGACAGGAACGGCCCGACCGTCTGCGAAGGCGTGCTCATTCGTCTTCCTCCTCCTCGTCTTCGAAGACCGAGGCGTCGCGGCCGCGCAGGACGATGTCGAACTGGTAGGCCAAGGCCCAGTTGGCCTCGGTGCGGTCGAGGTCGAAGCGGGAGACCATCCGCTGGCGGGCCTTCTCGTCCGGGATGGAGTTGAAGATCGGGTCCTGGCCGAACAGCGGGTCGTCCGGGAAGTACATCTGGGTGACCAGCCGCTGGGTGAACGCCGTGCCGAACACCGAGAAGTGGATGTGCGCCGGGCGCCAGGCGTTGTCGTGGTTCTTCCACGGGTACGCGCCCGGCTTGATCGTGGTGAAGGTGTAGCGGCCGTCGTCGTCGGTCAGCGTGCGGCCGACCCCGTCGAAGTTCGGGTCCAGCGGCGAGGGCCAGCGGTCCCCGGTGTGCTTGTAGCGCCCGCCCGCGTTGGCCTGCCAGATCTCGACGAGCGAGTTCCGCACCGGCCTGGCGTCGCCGTCGAGCAGCCTGCCGGTGACGATGATCCGCTGGCCCTGCGGCTCCCCCGCGTGCTGGCGGGTGAGGTCGTTGTCGAACTCCCCGAGCCTGCCGGGGCCGAGCAGCGGGCCCGTGACCTCGGTGAGCTGCTGCGGCAGCAGCACCAGCGGCTGCCGCGGGTGCCGCAGCTTGGTCGAGCCGTAGCCCGCGTAGTCCAGCGGCGGATGGGTGCCGTCCGGATCACGTGCGTACCGCGGCAACCGCAGGTCTCCCATGGGTTTCCCTCCTAAGCCTCGATGACGACGGCCAGTCCCTGGCCGACTCCGATGCAGATGGCGGCCAGGCCCCAGCCACCACCGCGGCGGCGCAGTTCGTAGGCCAGCGAAGCGAGGATCCGCCCGCCGGACGCGCCGAGCGGGTGGCCGATCGCGATGGCGCCACCGTTGACGTTGACGATCGCCGGGTCGAGCTTCGGCCAGTCGGCCAGGCACGCGAGCGACTGCGCGGCGAAGGCCTCGTTCAGCTCGACCGCCTTGAGGTCTTCCCAGCCGATCCCGGCCCGCTCGAGCGCGATCTCGGCCGCCTTGACCGGCCCGATGCCGAACACATCGGGGTCGACACCCGCCGCACCGCGCCCGGCGATCCTGGCCAGCGGCTGCTTGCCGAGCCGGTCCGCCGCGGCCGCGTCACCGAGCAGCAGCGCGGACGCTCCGTCGTTGAGCGGGGACGAGTTGCCTGCCGTGACCGTCCCTTGTGGACGGAAGGCCGGCTTGAGCTTGGCCAGCTTGTCCGTGCTCGAATCCGGCCTGATGCCCTCGTCCCGTTCGAGACCTTCGACCGCGACGACATGCGTGTCGTAGAAGCCGTCATCCCAGGCTTTCGCCGCGTTGACATGGCTCTTGACCGCGAACGCGTCCTGCTCGTCGCGGCCGATGCCGTAGCGCTCGGCGAGCAATTCGGTGGACTCTCCGAGCGAAACCGTCCACCGCTCGGGCATCTCGGGGTTGACCATGCGCCAGCCGAGGGTGCTGGAATGCAGGGTCTGTGGCGTGCTCGGGAACGCCTTCTCCGGCTTGAGGAGGATCCACGGCGCCCGGCTCATCGACTCGACGCCGCCCGCGACGACCAGCGAAGCATCGCCGACCTGCACCGCCCGGCTGGCCTGCATGACCGCGTCGAGCCCTGACCCGCACAGCCGGTTGACCGTGCTGCCCGGCACCGAAGTCGGCCACCCGGCGAGCAGCGTGGCCATCCGCGCGACGTTGCGGTTGTCCTCGCCGGCGCCGTTGGCGTCGCCGAGGATCACCTCGTCGACCGTCGCCGGGTCGAGGTCGTTGCGCTCGCCGAGCGCCTTGACGACGGTGGCGGCGAGATCGTCGGGACGGACGCCGGACAGCGCGCCGCCGTAGCGGCCGAACGGGGTCCGGACCGCGTCGAGGATGAAGGCCTGCTCGGTCATGCCGCTTTCAGCTCCCTCAGAACGCCGAGTTCGGCATCGGTCGGCGCCGGTGTCACGCCGAGATCCGGCGAGACCTTGAGATTCCAGCCGGTGGCGGCGCGGACCTGGTCCAGTTCGATGCCGGGATGGAGTTCGGTCAGCACCAGCTCACTGGTCCCGGGATCGGGCCGCAGGATGCCGAGGTCGGTGACGACCAGCGTGGGACCCGCGCCGGGCAGGCCGAGGCGTTCGCGGTCGCCCTTGCCGGTGCCGTGACCGAACGAGGTGATGAAGTCGACCCGCTCGACGAACGCGCGTGCGCTTTGCCGCAGCACCACGAAGACCTCGCGGCAGGAGGCGGCGATCTCGGGCGCGCCGCCCGCGCCGGGCAGGCGGACCTTGGGATCGTGGTAGTCGGAACCGATGACCGTGGTGTTGATGTTGCCGAACTTGTCCAGCTGCGCGGCGCCGAGGAAGCCGACGTCGATCCGGCCAGGCTGGAGCCAGTAGTTGAACACCTCCGGCACGCTGATCACCGCGTCCGAGGTGTCGGCCAGCTCACCGTCCCCAATGGACAGTGGCAGCCGGGAAGGCTTGGCGCCCAGGCAGCCCGACTCGTAGACCAGGGTGAGGCCGGGTGCGTGGGTGCGCCTGGCCAGGTTCGCCGCCGTGCTCGGCAGGCCGATGCCCACGAAGCACGACATCCCGTCGCCGAGCGCGCGCGACGCGGCCACGCTCATCATCTCGTCCGAGCTGTACTCGCTCATGCCGCCACCCCCGCCAGCCACTTGCCGAACTCCTCGCGATCACGGCTGATCGCGTCCCATGCCTGGTAAGCGTCATTGTCGCGCTCGTAATACCCCGCCGCGTAGGACGGCGAAGCGCCACCGGGGACCTCGGCGACCGCGGTGACCACCCAGGCTGGCAGCACCACGGCTCCCGGCCGGGGCTCCAGCTCGTCGACGATCTCCTCGACGGTGACCAGCGACCGCCGAGCCGCCAGCACCGCCTCCTTCTGCACTCCGGCGATGCCCCAGAGCTGGACGTTGCCCGCCCGGTCCGCACGCTGGGCGTGCACGATGGTGACGTCCGGGTTCAGCGCGGGAACGGCCGTGAGCACCTCGCCGGTGAACGGGCAGGTGATCGGCTTGATCGTCTCGGTCTGGGCGGCCAGATCCGTGCCGGTGTAGCCACGCAGCACCGCGAACGGCAGCCCGGACGCGCCGGCGACGTACCTGTTCGCCATGCCCGCGTGACTGTGCTCCTCGATCTCCAGCGGCACCGGCCACGAGTGCTGGACGGCGTCCCGGAACCGGTGCAGTGAACCGACTCCGGGATTGCCGCCCCACGAAAAGATGAGCTTGCGCGCGCAGCCGGCGCCGATCAGCTGGTCGTAGACGATGTCCGGGGTCATCCTGACCAGCGTGAGGTCCTTGCGGCCCTGACGGATGATCTCCTGCCCGGCAGCAACGGGGATCAGATGCGTGAAGCCTTCCAAGGCCACAGTGTCGCCATCGTGCACCAACTCGGCCACCGCATCACTCAACGACACCACCTTCGCCACGGCTGATCTCCCTTCCCGAAGAGCGTTCGTATCGCGCACACACGTTCTACATATGAACATACGCCTAGACGTGGCGATCGTCCAGCGATTACCTCGTCCGGGTGGGTCAGTGGCTCTCAGGCAGCCATTCGACGACCTTGAAATCACCGCGCTCGACAGTCTCGGCGGGCGCACTGCTCAGGCATTTCGGCACCGACCCGGTGCCCGCGGTACCGAGCACCCAGCTGTAGCCGACGCGGTCGCGCCTGCCGTGGTCGTACACGGTCATGCCCCGGCGCACCCCCTGCAGGCCTGGCACGTTCGTGGCGGTGACGACGCCGGTCACCACCGCGACCGGGCCACCCACGAGCAGGCAGTCGACGGCCCCTTCGAACCAGCCCGACTCCCCGCCGAACGCGTGAAAGACACGGAACGTGCCGCGCGCGCCGGTGGCGAAACCGTGCGCGTCGAAGGTGAACTGGACGTCATCTCCCGCTGGGCGGTACATCTTGGCGTGCCCCACCAGGCTCGGTTCCGGCGGCTTGGCTTCGGCGGCACTCGCCGTGCCGGTCGCGGCGAGCACGAGCGCGGCACCGACGGCCGCGGCGTAGTTGCGGTACATCTGATTACCCCCTTGTCTGCGCGGGAATTTCCCGCCGCGACAAGGGTCTCGATGCCACGGCCGCAGCGGCTCACCCGCGGAGGGGAACCCGCTCCCCCACAGAGGGGGCCCGCCAGTGCCTTAGGCTGTCGATGTGCGACCAAAGATCGCCGTCACAAGGCGGATTCCAGACGAAGCGATGCGGGTACTGGCCGAAGCGGGCGAGGTGGTCGTCTCACCGGAAGACCGGCCGCTGACCCCCGATGAGCTGCACGAACTCATCCAGGGCGCGTCCGCCGTGGTGAGCATGGCGTTCGACCGGATCGACCCGGCCAAGATCGGCCAAGAACTCCGAGTCGTCTCCAATGTCGCCGTCGGCTACGACAATCTCGACGTTCCCGGATTCGCCGAGCGCGGCGTGATCGTGACGAATACGCCGGGTGTGCTCACCGACGCCACGGCCGATCTCGCGTTCGGGCTGCTGCTGGCGGTGACACGGCGGCTCGGCGAGGGCGAACGGCTGTTGCGCGCGAAGCAGCCGTGGTCGTTCCACCTCGGGTTCATGCTCGGAACCGGCCTGCAGGGCAAGACGCTCGGCATCGTCGGGCTCGGCCAGATCGGGCAGGCCTTCGCCAAGCGCGCGCTCGCCTTCGGCCTGCGGATCGTCTACTCAGGACGGTCCCGTGTCGCCCCCGAGATCGAAGAGGCCTTGGGCGCCAAGTACTTGCCGTTCGACGAGCTGATCGCGTCGTCGGACTTCGTTTCACTGCACTGCCCGCTGACGCCGTCGACCCGGCACCTGATCGACGCGGACGTCCTGCGTGCCATGAAGCCGAGCGCGTACCTGGTCAACACCACGCGCGGCCCGGTCGTCGACGAACCGGCGCTCGCGGACGCCTTGCTGGCAGGCGAGATCGCGGGCGCGGCGCTGGACGTGTTCGAGAAGGAGCCCGAGGTGGAACCCCGGCTGCTGGAGCTGGACAACGTGGTGGTGATGCCGCATCTGGGTTCGGCCACCGTCGAGACCAGGACCGAGATGGCACTGCTGGCCGCGCGCAATGCCGTGTCGGTGCTGGCGGGCAACGGCCCGATCACCGAGGTGCGCCCGTGAAGGTCGTGGTGGCTCCCGACAAGTTCAAGGGCAGCGTGACCGCGGTCGAGGCGGCCGACGCCATCGCGCTGGGCGTGCTCGACGCACTCCCCGATGCCTCGGTGGTGCGCTGCCCGGTCGCCGACGGCGGCGAGGGCACACTCGACGTGCTCGCGGCCGCCGGCGCGGAGATCGTCTCGGTGCGCGTCAGCGGGCCGCTCGGCACACCGGTCGACGCCACGTACGCCGTGCTCGACGGCTGCGCGTACGTCGAGTCCGCACGCGCCTGCGGGATCGAGTTCGTCACACCGTCGCCCTCGGTTTCCTTGCAGGCCAACACTTATGGCGTCGGCGAGCTGATCGCGCACGCGCTCTCGCGCGGGGTCGGGCGGCTGGTGCTGACCGTCGGCGGGACCGCTTCGACCGACGGCGGCGCCGGCATGCTGCAGGCACTGGGCGCCCAGGTGCTCGACGGCTCGGACGCCCCGATCGGGCTCGGCGGCGGCCCACTGCGCGAAGTGTCCGAAGTGGACTTGACGGCGGTGCTCACCCGGCTGTCGGGCATCCAGATCGGCGTGGCGACCGACGTGACCAATCCGCTGCTCGGCCCGTCCGGCGCGGCCGCCGTTTTCGGCCCGCAGAAGGGCGCTTCACCCGAAGAGGTCGCCGAGCTCGAAGAGGCACTGACCGCTTGGGCACGGGCATTGCACGTGATCGGCGCCGACGTCGCCGACATCCCGGGTTCGGGTGCGGGCGGCGGTATCGCCGCGGCGGCACTCGCACTGGGCGCTTCCGTCGAATCGGGCTTCGACCTGATCGTCGGCCTCACCGGGGTCGAGTCCGCTTTGGACGGTGCCGACCTGGTGATCACCGGCGAGGGTTCCCTTGACCCCCAAAGCCTCTTGGGCAAGGCCCCGGCCGGAATCGCCCGCCGCGCCAAGGGAATCCCCCTGCTCGCCATCGCGGGCCGGATCGCGCTGGACTCCTCCCAGCTCGCCTCACTCGGCGTCGTGGGCAGCCGTGCGCTGATCGACCACGCCCCGTCGCTCGAGTACGCGCTCGCCAACACCCCGGCCCTGCTGCGCGCCCAAGCCGCCGACCTGGTGCGGACCTGGGCTTCCACCACTTAGGCCCTGGAGTTATTGAGAGGAAAGCCAAATGTGGCGTGCTCGTGGTCTGCTGGTGAAGGCTCCCTTCACCAAGTTCTGGTTGGTGAAGGCTCCCTTCACCCAGCTATGCGGGGTGAACTAGGCCCTCATCGGGCAGTGTTGGGGTGGCGCGAAGGATTTGCGTCGTCCAACGCAGCAGGGGAATCCCTCGCTCAGCCGCGAAATGCCGTGCGCGAGTGGTGACTCTGCTCCGTTGGACGCAGCAGAGTTACCACTCGCAGCCCGTCCGAGCCTGGCGAGGCGAAGACCCCGTCGACCGGCCCGGAGCACGCCACATCTGCCATTCATTAGCCCGAAAGCCACTTCCGCCAGGTCTTATCTGACGAAAGTGGCTTTCGGGGGATCACACCTGACGAACGTCGCTTTCGGGCTAAGACCCGCGGCTAGGCGAGGGGTTGGTCGGGTTGCTGGAGTACGGCGAAGTTCAACTGGCCTTCGTCGTCTCGCTGGACGTCCAGGACCTTGTCGTCGAGGATTTCGGCGGCTCCCTGTTCGAGGAACACCTTGGCGCCGGCGTCGGTGCCGAGAATCTGGTCGCCGTTCTGTGGTTCGGCCGCCACCGACAGCGCCAGCGCCGGTTCGGTGTCTTCGCCCTGCTGCATCGCGAACCGGACACCGGCTGTCTCTTCGTCCAGTTGCGCGGTGAGTGCGCTGATCGCCTCGGCGGCGGCTTCGGTCATCGCAAGCATCTTCGGCCTTCCCTTCGGTCGGTTTCGCGCTTCGCCACCCACCGTAGGGGCAGCAGGATCGTGTCGCCGCGTGAGTGGGCCGACTATGCTTCAGCTCATGCCGGACGATCCCCCGAGATTCACGCTCGGACCTGAACTCCTGGACAGGCTCCTCGAGCATCTCGCCGCACGGGTGGGCAGTCTCGGGGCCGCGCTCAGCACCGCGGACGGCCAGCCGAGGGTGATCCGCGCCACCGGCGACGCCTCGGAATTCGAGGCGCTGCAAGCGAAACTCGACGAGGGGCCGACCAAGCAGGCCGTCGAAGATCGCGAAGTGGTCCATTCGGCGGACCTGCGCCACGACGAACGCTGGCCGCAGCTGGCGAGAGCGTTGGCCGCAAGGGAAAAAGTGGTCGCGCTGGCCGTCACCGGCGGCTGGGACGACGACGGGCCGGTCGTGCTCACCGTCTATCTCGACCACGATCCGACGCCGGAGGACATCCGCGCGATCGAGGAGATCGAGCCGGTGCTCGCGGTTTCGGCCGCGCTGATCGAGTTCTGCGCCGGCGAGGTGGTCAAGGTCGACCAGCTGGTCGGGATGCTCGAATACCGGCGCGTCATCGAGCAGGCCAAGGGCATGATCATGGCGACACGGCGCTGCGACGCCGCCAGCGCGTTCCGCACGCTGGTGAGCACGAGCCAGCACTACAACATCAAGCTCCGCGAACTCGCCGTCGCCACGGTCGAACACGTCGGCCACGCGCCCGCCGAGAGCGGCGCCGAGGAGCAGCTCACGCCGCCCGCCGACGCGGCGCGCAAGGCGGCCGCCCAGATGTGGAACGCGCTGCGCTCAGGGTGACTCGCGGAGCGACTCGGCGACCGAGCCGCCCGCCACATCCGCCTGCTCTTCCGGTTCCGGGTCCGAGTGCCGCCGGTAGACGTGTTCATCGGGCGCCACCTGCTCGATGTCCGGCTCGATCGCGTCGATCGAGTCGTCCAGCTGGTCGGGCGGCGCGATCGCCAGCGGTGTTTCCGGGACCACGTCACCGCCGACGTCCGGCTCCTCCTCGCTGAGCCGCTGCTCCAGCGACTCGCCCTCGCGCACCTCCGCCGCGGTGGTGCCGAACCGGTCGGCGGCGCTGTAGTGCTCGGCGGGCTCCACCCCGGCCTCCACCGGGTCTACGCGCAGTTCGTCCTCGTCGAGCGCTTCGGCGGTGGGCAAGGTGTTAGGTTCTTCCGGACCACTCAAGGCGGTCTCCTTCCGTCTGGGTCACCGACTGCGTACCCGCTGAAACCCCCTGGTCAAACCAGTCGTCCAGATCACACTTTCCTTACTTCACGAGTTTGTGAATCCGAGTATCGTTCGAGGTATGACCATGGCCGTGCGGGAGCCACCGGCTTCCTCCCGGGAGGACCTGGGGCGCCACGCCGCCTGGTACGTCCTCGCGGGCGTGGTCGCGACAGCCACGCAGGCCGTCCTCTTCCTCTTGTTACGCCCTGAAGTCGGCTCACAGGGCGCGAACCTCATCGCGATCGCCATCACCACGGTCGGGAACACCGAGTTCCACCGCCGCGTCACCTTCGAGGGCCGCCAGAGCAAAGCGGCGAAACGGCATTTTCAGGACCTGCTCACCTTTTGTTTCTACGCGGGATACGGCTCACTCGTACTGGCCTCACTCGACGTGCTCGTCGCGCAACCCTCGGCCTTATTGGAAGCTGCCGTATTGCTCGCCGCGAGCCTGGTCGGGGGCATAGTCCGGTTCGCTGTGCTGCGCTGGTGGGTCTTCACTCGCGCCTAGGCGCTAAGGTCCGGGGCGTGCCAGGAAGCGACACCGAACCGGACTATCGCTTCACCCTGGCCAACGAGCGGACCTTCCTCGCCTGGATGCGCACCGCGCTCGGCCTGCTCGCCGGCGGCGTCGCCGCCCACCAGCTGGTTCCGGGGCACGGCACGGCGAAGACGGCACTCGCCACGCTGTGCGTCGTGCTCGCGGCCATGGTCGCGGTGGCGGGTTACCCACGCTGGCGCCGCGTCCAGCGCGCGATGCGCCGGGGCGAGCCCTTGCCGCGCAGCTTGATGACACTCGTCTTGACCTGCGGAATGGTCGTGATCACCGTGCTGGCCGCGATCTTGGTGCTGGCCGGATGACCACGGACGGGGCTCAAGCGCAGCGCACCGGGCTCGCCTGGCGGCGCACGGCGATCGGCGCCGTCGCGTGTTCGCTCCTGCTGCTCCACGGCACGGCGGTCATCCCCGCCGTCTTCGCCGGTTTCACCGCGGTGCTGCTGGCGATCGCCGGCCGTCACCGCGAGCGCCAGCTGAGCGCTGCACAGCCTTCCGCGGCAGGCGCCGTTCTGGCCGCCACCGCTTCGTTCGCCGTCGCGGCCACGGCCGTCACGACCCTCATATCCGGGTGGGACTGGTAATGGACTTACTGATCGTCGCCAAGCAGGTGCTCACCGGTCCGGCCGGTGAACGGGTGGAGCAGGGCGCGGTGCTGGTGCTCGACGGCAAGATCGCCGCTGTGGGCGGCGAAGCCGAGCTGACCGCGCCCGATGGCGTGCCGACCGTCCACTATCCCGATTCGACAGTCCTACCGGGACTCGTCAACGCGCACGTCCACCTCGCCTTCGACACCGGCGCCGACCCGGTCGGCACACTGCGGGCGAGCGACGACGAGACACTCGCGGCCGGAATGGCCGAACGGGCGCGTCAATTATTGGACTGCGGTGTCACCACGGCGCGCGATCTCGGCGACCGCGGCGGCCTCGCGCTCGACCTGCGCGATCGGATCGCGCGCGGCGAGCTGGCGGGCCCGCGCATCCTGACCGCGGGCGCGCCGCTGACGCCACCGGGCGGGCATTGCTGGTTCCTCGGCGGCGAGGTCGACGGCGACGAGCAGATTCGCGCGCGTGTGCGCGAGAACGCGGCGCTCGGCGTCGACGTGATCAAGGTGATGGCCTCGGGCGGCCAGCTGACGCCCGGCGGCGCGGACATGTGGGAGTCGCAGTTCGACGCGCGGCAGTTGCGGGTGATCGTGGCCGAGGCGAGCAAGGCCGGGCTGCCGGT
The DNA here is from genome assembly GCF_042734395.1 of Amycolatopsis sp. NPDC059657. Classification (NCBI taxonomy): domain Bacteria; kingdom Bacillati; phylum Actinomycetota; class Actinomycetes; order Pseudonocardiales; family Pseudonocardiaceae; genus Amycolatopsis; species Amycolatopsis sp. NPDC059657. Next base: position 84,728 of record NZ_JBHWEB010000013.1, read on the forward strand.
GGCGGCGCACGCGCACAGCACCGAGGCGATCACCGCGGCCGTCATGGCGGGCGTGTCGACCATCGAGCACTGCACCTGGCTGGGCCAGGACGGGACGTACGACCCCCGCCCGGAGATCGCCGAAGAGATGGCCGCGCGCGGCATCGCGGCCTGCTCGGCGATGAGCGGCAACTGGCGGCGGCTGATCGACGTGCTGGGCACCGAACGCGCGGTGCGGCTCTTCGGCAGGCTCCGCTGGCTCGACGAACTGGGTGTCCCGCTGCTGATCGGCACCGACGCCGGGCTGCCCGGCTCGGTCTTCGACGATCTGACCGGCAGCCTGGAGCTTTACGAGCACGTGGGCTTCGGCAACGAGCGGATCATCGAACTGGCGACCACCGGCTCGGCGACGGCACTGGGCCTGGGTGACACGACCGGACGAGTGGCGCCCGGATTCGCCGCCGATCTGCTCGTCGTCGACGGCGATCCCACTACCGAATTGACTGCGCTGCGTCAAGTACGGCTGGTTTTGGCGGGTGGTCGGCAGCACATCCTGCGAGATACGAATCGCACTGTGCGCTGACTGATCTCGTTTGCATAAAGCAGGTTGCTGCTATCGGGGTATCTCTAGTTGAAATCTGGACTGTTGGTGCCGCTCGGCCTACAGTTACGCTCAGTCGCTACGACGGCAAGTAAGACGTGATCTTTTGGAGTACTTGCCGTTGAGAAGTTACTAAGCGTGGACCCCCGACGGCGACTCGTCGCAGGGTCGCCGGGGAGACGACCATGCGAGCCACTTTCCGCACGACAGAACAGGCGCCCGCATTCACTGCGGCGCCGGTTCAGGGTTATGTCACGCCTGAAACGCTACCGAGACCCGGCGGCAGGCTCACCAAAGAAGACCTCGACCCCTTGGTCAAGGACGCCGGCGAGGGGAACCCCGGCGCCATCCAGGCACTGCTGCGGCTGATCGGCCCTGTCGTCGTCCGCTACTGCCGTGCCCGCCTCGGCGGCCGCGACCTGTCCTACCTCTCGGCCGACGACGTCGCGCAGGAGGTCTGCCTCGCCGTGCTCAAGGCGCTGCCGGACTACCAGGACCGAGGCGGCTCCTTCCTCTACCTCGTGCACGCCATCGCGGCCAACAAGGTCGCCGACGCCTACCGCGCCGTCTCCCGCGACCGCTGCGACCCGGTGCCCGAGCTCCCCGAGCGCCCGCTGATCGAAAACGGGCCGGAGAGCCACGCGCTGCACATCGACCTCGGCGCCCGCCTCGGCAAGCTGCTCGGCACCCTGCCCCGCGTGCAGCAGGAGATTCTCGCGCTGCGCATCGCGGTCGGCCTCTCGGCCACCGAAACCGCCGAAGCGCTCGGCATTTCCGCTGGCAACGTCCGGGTCACCCAGCACCGCGCGCTCACCAGGCTCCGCGCCATGGTCACCGCCGACGAAGATTTCTAGGCCCCTGTCACGGGCTTGACACTCGATCTTTAAGGTTGTCCCTCTAGCGGTTGAACACCCAGCCGCAGCGCGCCGGTCCCCCGGGACCGGCGTTCGCGCGAAGCGAGACGCTGCCAGCTGTGGTCCCCGGCCGCCGTTCCCTCGCTCGCGCGCCCACGACGGGATCGACGAGCCAGGGAGCAAGGTGTCGTTAAGGGAGTCCGACGGCTTCGAGGTCGACCAGCGAATCCAGGAACTGCGCGACGAGCTGGACGGCCTACGGCGCGCGCTACGCACGCGCGCGACCATCGAGCAGGCGATGGGTGTGCTCATCGTCGCGCAGCGCTGTGGTCCTGATCAGGCGTTCCGGACGCTGGTGCGGTTGTCCCAGCAGCACAACATCAAGCTGCACCGGATCGCGCAGATGCTGGTCCGCCTCGCCTCGACCGTCCCGCCGGAGCAGCTGGAGCCGCTGCTGCGCCAGGCCATCGCGTCGTCACCTCAGCTCGAGGACGACGAACCGGTGTGGAAACCCGACGGCGATCTGCTCGACCGGGCACGCGCGCTGCTCGAAACGGAATCCGCGCCGGCGCTCGCGTCGCTCTACGAGCTTCTGGTCGACCGCGGCTGGTTACCTCCATACGAGGTACTGGCCGGGTTGGGTAAAGACTCGAAGGACCGGTGAATTCGAGCGCCGGGAAACCGTTCTCACGAATCGAGGGCGTAAGCGCGGCGCGCCGTGTGCTCGAACACCTCGCCGCGCTCGAGGTCCGACAGCGGGCCGGTGAGCGACAAGGCGGCGTCCACCACGACCTCATAGGAGGCCGCGAGTTCGCAGACCGGCCAGTCCGAGCCGAACATGACCCGCTGCGCGCCGAACGACTCGAAGACGTGCTCGGCGTGCCGCCGCAGCTGCCCGACACGCCACTGGTTCCAGTCGGCCTCGGTCACCAGGCCGGAGAGCTTGCAGTACACGTTCGGCCGCTCGGCGAGTTTCGCGAACTCGTCGGCCCACGGCTGCCATTCGCCGCTCGCGATCGGCGGCTTCGCCGCGTGGTCGAGCACGAAGGTCATGTCCGGCAACGCGTCCACTGCAGCGCGGGCCGCCGCCAGCTGCGGTGTCCGCACCAGCAGGTCGTACGCGAGGCCCGCGCGGCCGACCTCGGCGAGCCCGCGGATCACCTCCGGCCTGGCGAGCCAGCCGGGGTCGGGCTCGTTCTCGACCTGATGCCGGATACCCACCAGCGGGCCGGAGTTCGCGAGCCTGGCCAGCTGCGAGTCGACGTCCGGATCGGTCAGGCCGACCCAGCCGACCACGCCGGCGATGATCGGCTCGTCCGCGGCGGTTTCGAGGAATTCGACGGTCTCCTCGACCGAGGACACCGTCTGCACCAGCACTGTCGACCGCACCCCTGCCCGCCGCGTCACCGCGCGGAGATCGTCCACTGTGTAGGGACGCCGGATCGGGTCGAGCGCGGACGCCGACATCCACGGGTAATCACGCCGGGACGGATCCCACAGATGGTGGTGTGCGTCGATCACGGCCGTACTCCCGCCTCCACCACGGTGTCCGCGCGCAGCAGACCCGCCCCGATGAGCTCGGACCACAATGCCGCCGGCACCGTCTTGCGTGCACGCGAAACGTTGACTGTCACCTGTTCGGGCGAATGTGCGCCGACGACGACCGAAGCGACGGCCGGATGCGCCGAAGGCAGCGCGATCGCGGCATCGGGCAGTTCGACGCCGTGCTTCTCGCAGATGGCCGCGATCCGTTCCGCGCGGGCCACGAGTTCCGGTGGCGCGTCGGCGTAGTTGTACTTCGCGCCAGGGCGGTGCGTCGCCAGGATGCCGCCGTTGAACACGCCGGCGGCCATCACCGCCACCTTGCGCTCCACGCACAGCGGCAGCAGTTCGTCCAGCGCGGGCTGGTCCAGCAGCGAGTACCGGCCCGCGACCATGATCGCGTCGAGATCGGCGCGGCGGATGAACTCGGCGAGCATCCCCGACTGGTTCATGCCGACGCCGATCGCCCGCACGACGCCTTGCTCCCGCAGTTCCGCCAAAGCGGGAACCGCACCGGCCATGGCTTCGGCGAAGTGGTCGTCCGGGTCATGGATGTAGGCGATGTCGACGCGGTCCAGCCCCAACCGGGTGAGACTGTCCTCAAGGGAACGCAACACCCCGTCACGGCTGAAATCCCAGCGTCGCAAGAAGCTCGCGGGCACGTCGAAACCCTGCGTGTCACGCTGCGAGACGCCGCCGGGGTCCGGCTCCAGCACCCGGCCGACCTTCGTCGACAGCACGAACTCGTCGCGGGGATACGCCGACAGTGCGGCGCCGAGCCGCCGCTCGGAAAGTCCCAGCCCGTAATGCGGTGCGGTGTCGAAGTAACGGATGCCCGCGTCCCACGCCGTGGACACGGTCGCGCGGGCCGTGTCGTCGGAGATGGCGTGGTAGAGATTGCCGAGCTGGGCACAGCCGAGTCCCAGCCGGGTCACGTTCAGACCAAAATTCAAGGTAACTCCCAAACCAGCGAGATGCCCGAGTCCTTGCCGGAGTAGTCGTCCTCGACCTCCAGCAACTCGGCCATGCGAGCCTGCCACGGAATGTTCGCGGCGTGGTCACGCAAGGCGTCACGCATCGCCGCGTAGTCGTCTACCTCCACCACGTGAAAGAGGTCGCGGCCATCACGCCAAATACGCCAGGAGTGCACTCCTGCCTCGCGTAACGCGGTGTCGAGGTCCGGCGGGATGACCGCGTGGACGCTTTCGTACTCCGCTTCCTTCCCCGGTTTCAGCCGGGTGTGCAATGCGACACGCTGGGGCATCGCGCCTCCTTCAGGCAAGACATGGCAGTCTGGACAAGAACACGTTCAAACATCCGAGGACTAACACGGACTTCCGGGGAGGCGGGTCGGACATGCCGGTCACCGACGTCGCGATCGACAAGATCAAAGACATGATCATCTCGGGCGAGCTGGCTCCTGGCGACCGGCTCCCGAAAGAGGCCGAACTCGCGCAGCGGCTGGGCCTGTCCCGCAGTTCACTGCGTGAGGCTGTCAAGGCACTGTGCCTCATCAGGGTGCTCGACGTCCGGCAGGGTGACGGCACGTACGTCACCAGCCTGGAGCCGAACCTGTTGCTGGACGCGATGACCTTCGTCGTCGACTTCCACCGCGACGACACCGTGCTCGACTTCCTGGCGGTGCGCCGGATCCTGGAGCCCGCCGCGACCGCGCTGGCCGCGCTGCACATGAGCGAAGAGGACATCGCGGAGCTAGGCGAGCTGCTCAACGAGCTCGCCGACTCGCCGACCGTGGAGGCGCTGGTCGCCAACGATCTGCAGTTCCACCGCAAGATCGCCGACGGCTCCGGCAACCCGGTGCTGTGCTCCCTTCTGGACAGTCTTTCCGGCCCCACCGCGCGTGCGCGGATCTGGCGCGGCCTCACCCAGGAGGGTGCGGTCGCCAAGACCCGCGAGCAGCACATGGCGATCTACGACGCGATCGCCGCCCGCGAGCCGGAACTGGCCCGGTCGTGGGCGACGGTCCACGTCGCAGGCGTCGAGCAGTGGCTGCGCAACGCCTTGGGCACCGCCGACGACGTGCCCGTGGAGCCGTAGGGACACGGGTAACTCCCTTTACGTCTGGGGTTTTCCACCCGCGAACCGGGAAATGATCAGCGCCACCAGGATGATGCCACCGTAGATCGCGGTGATCCAGAAGACCGGCACCTGCGCCAGGTTCAGCAGGTTGTTCACCACGCCGAGCAGCAGCACACCGGTGAGCGCACCGAACATACTGCCTTTGCCGCCGTCGAGGGAGATCCCGCCGATGACCGCGGCGGCGAAGACGGTGAAGATCATCCCGTCGCCCTGGTTGGCGTTGAGCGCGCCGACATAGCCGGTGAGCACGAGCCCGCCCAGCGCGGCCAGCACACCGGCGGCCACGAACACCAGCCAGGAGATGCGGTCCACCCGGATACCGGCGGCCCGTGCGGCTTCGCGGTTTCCGCCGATCGCGTAGAGCGCGCGGCCGACGCGGTGATAGCGCAGCACGAACCCGGCGACGGCGTACGCGACCGCCGCGAGCCACACCGACATCGGCAGCCCGGCGAACGTCGTGGTGGCCAGGTCGGTGAACGCGTCCGGCAGGTCGAACAGGGTCTTGCCGTTGGTGGAGCCGATCAGCAGGCCGCGCAGGATGGTCAGCATCGCCAGCGTCACGATGAACGCGTTGAGCTGGAGCTTGACGATCAGGAACCCGTTGACCGCGCCGACCAGCGCGCCGATGAGCAGCACCACCAGAATGCCCGCGAAGGTCGGCAGTTCCGTGCCGAACCCGGCGGACACCGCGGGGATCACCAGCATGGCGCCCAGCGCCGGCGCGATGCCGACGGTGGATTCCAGCGAGAGGTCGAACTTCCCGGAGATCAGCACCAGCGACTCGCCGAGCACGACCAGCGCCAGCGCGGCGGACGCGCCGAGGATGCTGATCAGGTTGTCGACGCCGAGGAAACTGTCGTTGACCAGCGCGCCGAAGATGACGACGACCACCAGCGCCGGGAGCAGCGCGAGTTCACGCAGCCACCCGATCCGTTTTTTGGCCGGTGCGGCGGGAGCCGCACTCTGGCTCTTCGCGAGGACTTCAGTCACCGATCTCGACTCCTTCGATTTCCGCCACCAGGTCACCGTCGGACCAGCCGGCCTGGTGTTCGGCGACCACGGCGCCCGCGCGCAGCACGAGCACCCGGTCGCCGAGGCGCAGATCGTCAAGCTCGTCGCTGACGATCAGCACCGCCTTGCCTTCGGCGCGCACCCGGTCGACGACCGCGAGCAGCGCCTCCTTGGACTTCACATCGACACCGGCGGTGGGGTTGATCAGCACCACCACGCGCGGGTCGCTCGCGAGAGCGCGCGCGAGCACCACCTTCTGCTGGTTGCCACCGGAAAGGTCGGACACCGGCTGGTCGGCGCTCGCGGCCACCACGCCGTAGTCGGCGATGGCGGCGCGGGCGTTGCCGCCGCGCGCGGCCGGTGACGCGATGCCGGCCGGGCCGAGCCGGTCGAGCACGCTCATCGTGGCGTTGTCCGCGATGGACATGCCGAGCACCAGTCCCTGGTGGTGGCGATCCCTTGGCACACAGCCGATCCCGGCCTTGAGCGCGGCCGGGACACTGCCCGGTTTGAGCGGCACGCCGTCGATCTTGACGGTGCCCTCGGTCGGCTTGCGCAGGCCGTAGAGCGTCTCGGCGAGCTGGTGCTTGCCACTGGCGTTGCTGCCCGCCAGGCCGAGCACTTCGCCCTTGCGCAGGCGGAAACTGATGCCGGAGAAGGAATCCCCGGACAGGTTGTCCACGGTGAGCGCCTCGGCCGCGCTGTCGTCCAGCGGGTCGCGCTCGGCCGCGTCGCGCACCGAGAGGCCACCCTGCTCCCCCGTCATCGCGGCGACGAGGTCGGCGCGGCCGAGGTCGGCGACCGGCGCGGTCAACACATGCCGAGCGTCACGCAGCACCGTAACGGCTTCGCAGACCTCGTAAACCTCATGCAGGTGATGGGAAATGAACAGGAAGGTGACGCCACTGGCCTGCAGCTCGCGCATCCGGTCGAAGAGCCGCTCGATGGCCTGGCTGTCGAGCTGGGCCGTCGGCTCGTCGAGCACGATGAACCGCGCGCCATAAGACAAAGCTCGAGCGATCTCGACGAACTGACGGTCCTCGACGGACAGTTCGCCCGCCAGCGTGTCGACGTCGACGGCGACGCCCCACGAGTCGAGCAGCTCACGCGCCTGGCGGCGCAGGCGACTCCAGCTGATCATGAAGTTCTTGCCGGACTGCCTGTTGAGGAACAGGTTCTCCGCGACCGTCAGCTGGGGAATGACGGTCGAGTGCTGGTACACACAGGCGACCTTCTGCCGCCAGCCGTCACGATCGGCCAGCGGCGGCGCCGGTTCGCCGCCGAACTCGACCGACCCGGTGTCCGATTTGGACAGTCCGGTGAGGATCGAGACCAGCGTGGACTTACCGGCGCCGTTCCGGCCGACGAGCGCGTGCGACTCGCCGGGCCGGACTGTCAGGCTGACGTCGGACAAGGCCACGGTCGGACCGTAGCGCTTGCCGACACCGAAAGCACTGACCACCGGGGCGGCGGCTCCCGCAGTGGCTGGCGCGGTCATAAGTTGTTGCCCCACAAAGCCTTGTCGTCGACGTTGTCCTTGGTGACGACCGGCGCGGGCAGCTGGTCCTCGAGGATGCCGGGGTGGGTCTCGACGATGGTGCTGCCGTGGTCGGTCGGGCCAGGCTGGAACTTCTCGCCTGCCATGGCCTTCTTGATCCAGTACATGCCGTACTTGGCGTAGTCGTCGGCAGGCTGCGAGACGGTGGCGTCGAGCTCGCCGTCACGGATCGCCTTGAGCTCCTGCGGGATGCCGTCGTTGCTCACCAGCACGATGTGCTTGGGGTCGCCGACCGGGAAGAAGAGGTTCTTGCGCTTCAGCGTCTGCAGCGTCGGCGCGAGGTAGACGCCACCGGCCTGCATGTACACGGCCTTGATGTCGGGGTTCGCGGTGAGCAGGCCTTCCAGCCCGGACGCGGCCTTGTCGGCCTTCCACTCGGCCGCGATCTCCAGCACCTGGACACCGGCGTACTTGGTCTTCATGCACTCGCGGAAGGCCTCCGACCTTTCGCGGCCGTTGACCGAGGAGAGGTCGCCCATGATCTGCACGACCTTGCCGGAGGTGACCTTGGCGCCGATGGCGTCACACGCCTTGACGCCGTACGCCTTGTTGTCGGCGCGCACGACCATGGCGACCTTGCCGCTTTCGGGCGCGACGTCGACGGCTACCACCGGGACGTTCTTGTTCTCGGCCTGCTTGAGCCCTGCGACGATGGCCGCGGAGTCCAATGGGGTCACCACCAGGCCCCTGACGCCCTGGTTGAGCAGGTTGCCGATGTCGGTGATCTGCTTGGCGGAGTCGCTGTCGGCGTTGACCGTCGGCAGCGCGTCCACACCGGACTGCTGCGCCATCTTCGGCACGTAGTTGTTGTAGGCCTGCCAGAACGGGGAGGTCAGCAGCGGGACGGTCGCGCCGACCTTGCCGCCCTGCGCCTGGCCGCCGTCACCGGCTGGTTTGTCCTTTGTGGAGCCACAGGCTGTGAGTGCGAGACTGGCCATAGCCGTCGCGGCGGCCACTTTCAGCAAAGATGCGCGCACCGGATCCTCCTTGATGCCGGATGGGAAAAGCTCTAGTTCTTCGGCCGTAAGCGCAGGCCGTACATGCCGCCGTCGACGGCCAGCGCGGTGCCGGTCGTGGAAGCCGACAGCGGGCTCGCCAGGTAGACGATCGAGTTGGCGACCTCGCCTGCGGAGACGAGGCGGCCCATCGGCTGGCGTGCTTCGAGCGCGGCGCGCTCGGCGACGGGGTCGTCGGCGTTGTCGAGCAGCCTGCCGACCCACGGGGTGTCCGCGGTGCCCGGCATGACGCAGTTGACCCGGACACCGTCCGGCACGTGGTCGGCCGCCATGGCGAGGGTGAGCGCGTGCACCGCGCCCTTGCTCGCCGAATAGAGCGCACGTGCGGGCAGGCCCGACCAAGCGGCGATCGAACAGGTGTTGACGATCGCCGCCGACGGCGACTTCTTCAGGTGAGGCAAGGCGGCGCGGGCGACGCGGACCATGCCGACGACGTTGACGTCGAGCACACGGTGCCACTCGTCGTCGTCGTTGGCTGTGACGTCACCCTGCGCGCCGATACCGGCGTTGTTGACGACGATGTCGAGGCGGCCGAACCGGTCCACGACCGCGTCGATGGCGGAGGTGACCTCAGCGGCGGAGCTGACGTCACACCGGAAGCCGGTCAGGCCTTCGGGCACCTCGTCGGGCTTCAGGTCCAGCACGGCCACGGTGGCTCCGCGAGCGGCGAGCAGCTCGGCCGTCGCCAGGCCGATCCCCGAAGCGCCTCCGGTGACGGCGGCCACCAGGCCTTCGAAATCAGACATCAGGTCTTAACTCTCCGTCCATTCGGGACCGTCCGGGAACAGGAAACGCCGCAGCGTCGCGTCGTGCATGCGGCTGGAGAACCCAGGTGCGGTCGGTGCCACGTAACGGCCGTCGCGGACGATGGCCGGGTCGGTGAAGTGCTCGTGCAGGTGATCGACCCACTCGATGGAGCGGTCGACGTCACTGCCCGAAACCGAAACATAGTCGAACATCGAGAGGTGGCGCACCATCTCGCAGAGCCCGACCCCGCCTGCGTGCGGGCACACCGGGACACCGAACTTGGCCGCCAGCAACAGGATCGCGACGTTCTCGTTGACGCCGCCGACACGCGCGGCGTCGAGCTGCAGCACCGAGAGCGACTCCGCCTGCAGCATCTGCTTGAACACCACGCGGTTCTGCACGTGCTCGCCGGTGGCGACCTTGATCGGCTTGAGCGCCTTGGCGATCGCCGCGTGCCCGAGCACGTCGTCCGGCGAGGTCGGCTCCTCGATCCAGTACGGGTCGTACGGGGCGAGCTGGTTCATCCACTGGATGGCGGTGGTGACGTCCCAGCGCTGGTTGGCGTCGACGGCGATCCGGATGGCCGGTCCGACCGTCTCGCGGGCCAGTTTCATCCGGCGGACGTCGTCCTCGACGTCGCCGCCGACCTTGAGCTTGATCATCTCGAAGCCGTCGGCGACCGCTTGCTCGGAAAGCCGGACGAGCTTCGAGTCCGAGTAGCCCAGCCAGCCGGGAGTTGTGGTGTAGGCACGATATCCGTGACGCAGCAAGCGTTCCGTGCGCTCGCCACGGCCCGGCTCGGCGGCCTTGAGAATGTCGATCGCCTCTTGCTCGGTGAGCGCGTCGGAGAGGTAGCGGTAGTCGACCAGCCCGGCGATCTCCTCCGGGGTCATCTCCGCCAGGAATCTCCACAGTGGACGGTCAGCGTGCCGGGCCGCCAGGTCCCACGCGGCGTTGACGACCGCGCCGATGGCCATGTGCGCGACACCCTTTTCCGGGCCGAGCCAGCGGAACTGCGAGTCGCCGATCAGATCGGCCGACAGCTTGGCCAGCTCGGACGCGGTGCGGGGCACCCGCTTGCCGACCACATGCGACTCGAGCGCGCTGATCGCGGCGGCCTGCACGTCGTTGCCGCGGCCGATGGTGAACGCGAGGCCGTAGCCGTCGGGGCCGGTGTCGGCCTTCAGCACGACATAGGCGGCCGAGTAGTCGGGGTCCTGGTTCATGGCGTCGGACCCGTCCAGCTCCCGCGACGTGGGGAACCGGACGTCCATGACCTCCATGCCGATGATGTGCGCCATGTCAGGCCTGCCCGACGGACTGCTTCTGGCGGCCGAGGCCGTCGATTTCCAGTTCGATCACGTCACCTTCACGCAGGTACGGCTTGGGGTCAGGCTGGCCGAGCGCGACGCCTTCCGGCGTGCCCGTGTTGATCAGGTCGCCGGGGCGCAGCACCATGAACTGGCTCAGGTAGTGCACGATCTCGGCCACCGTGAACACCATGTCCTTGGTGGACGAGTCCTGCCACTTGTGGCCGTTGACCCACAGCCGCAGCCCGAGCGACTGCGGGTCGGGCACCTGGCTCGCCGGGGTCAGCCACGGCCCGAGCGGGTTGAAGTTCTCGCACGACTTGCCCTTGTCCCACTGCCCGCCCCGGAACAGCTGAAACTCGCGCTCGGAGACGTCGTTGGACACGACGTAGCCCGCGACGTAGTCGAGCGCGTCCTCGACGCGCTCGATGTAGCGGGCGGTCTTGCCGATGACGACGCCGAGTTCCACCTCCCAGTCGGTGCTGGTGGACTTGCGCGGGACGAGCACCTGGTCGTTCGGCCCGACGACGACGTCGGCCGCCTTCATGAAGACGACCGGCTCCTTCGGGATCTCCGCGTTGGTCTCCTCGGCGTGGCGCCGGTAGTTGAGGCCGATGCAGACGACCTTGCCCGGCTGCGCGATCGGCGCGCCCACCCGCAGGTCCTGGGCGTTTTCGATCGACGGAAGCTCGCCACGCTCCAGCGCGGCGGCGGCCCGGGCTATCCCGTCAGCGGCCAGGAAACCGCCGTCTATGTCGGCGGTCAGCGAGGACAGGTCGTGGATCGTGCCGTCCTCGGCACGCACGAAGGGGCGCTCACTTCCCGGTTCACCGAGACGCAACAGCTGCACGGACGTTCCCTCCCGCATTGACTACCCAGACATCCGATGTATATCGCATCGCCAGGCAGGTATCTAGGGTTCGATCGGATTAATGTCGAAAATTGATCGGATCAGTTCATACGATCACTTCCGCTCGTCGGGAAGCTTCCGGCCGCATGGGAATATTTACCCACGCTAAGCAAGTTTCGCACTGTGGGAGAACTACTGGGTGGGAGTCAGATGAGCACAACCATGGCGGAGCCGACGGCATCCGTGCAGGTCAGACCACACAGCAGGCTGCGGTACGCGCTGATACTGGGCGGCCTTTCGGCGTTCGGGCCACTGTCGATCGACATGTATCTGCCCGCGTTCCCGTCGATGACCGCGGACTTCCACAGCGCGCCGTCGACGCTGCAGCTCACCCTCTCCGCGTTCATCATCGGCCTGGCCATCGGGCAGGTGGTCATCGGACCGCTCTCCGACGCGTTCGGCCGCCGCAGGCCACTGCTCGCCGGCCTCGCGCTCTACGTGATCGGTTCCGTACTCTGCGCGTTCGCCCCGACGGCCGAACTGCTCATCGCGGCACGCGTGGTGCAGGCCATCGGCGCCGCCGCGGGCATCGTGATCGCACGGGCAACGGTGCGCGACCTCTTCTCCGGCATCGCGATGACCAAGTTCTTCTCGATGCTCATGCTCGTCAACGGCCTCGCCCCCATCCTGGCGCCGATCATCGGCGGCCAGGTACTCCGGGTGACCTCGTGGCGCGGCGTCTTCGTCGTGCTGGTCGTATTCGGCGTACTGCTGCTGACGGTCGTCGCACTCGCACTGCCGGAACCACTGCCTCCTGAGCGGCGCGTGCCCGCGCGACCGCGCGCGATCCTGCGCACGTACCTCCGCCTGCTGCGCGACCGGACGTTCATGGGCTACACGCTCGCGTCCGGCCTCATGTTCGCAGGCCTCTTCGCCTACATCTCCGGCTCGTCGTTCGTGTTGCAGGAAATCTACGGCCTGAGCCCGCAGGCGTACGCGCTCGCCTTCGGCATCAACGGCATCGGCATCGTGGCGGTCGGCCAGCTCAACGGCGCGATCGTCGGCCGCTTCCCCGAGCGCGTACTGCTGCGCTTCGGCCTGTACTGCTCGGTCCTCGGCGGCGTGCTCGTGGTGCTCGCTGTCGCGTGCGACTGGGGTCTCATCGGGCTGCTGATCGGCCTGTTCGTGGTCGTGTCGAGCATCGGCATGGTCGCCCCGAACGCGAGTTCACTCGGCCTGGCCGAGCAGGCGGGCAACGCGGGCGCGGCCTCGGCCCTCATGGGCGTGCTCCAGTTCCTGGTCGGCGGCCTGGCGACCCCGTTGGTCGGCCTGGGCGGCCCCGGCACCGCGCTTCCCATGGTCATCGTGATCGCGAGCTTCACCTCGCTGGCGCTGCTGGCCTACCTCACCCTGACCGGGAAAAAAAATCCCAATGCGTCGTTAGTCATCTCGTAGGGACCGAAAGACGCATTGGGGCTTCTGCGGGGTAGGCGAAGCGATGGGTCGCTCGCCGTGGGTTTGGGTTGACGGGTCGGATCCAGGGCGGTCCCGTATGAACATTTCCGCTGTCTGGGCCGGATTCCGTGGTGGGTCGCTGCGGAAATATCCGTACGGACCGAGGGCACGCTGGCCACAATCCGTTGTGGCTCACCAAAAATCTCCGCCCGGGACTTGATGCCCGCCTTGGCTGCGGGTCGGGCTACCTCGACCGTGGGCGAGCGATGACGGCTGTGAGATGCGCCGGTCGTTGTGCGGGGGTGTCCCTATGGAAGTTGTCAAACTAGCAGTGGCTCGGGGTGCTGGTAGTAGGCCTTGTTGCGGAGCATGGCGTAGAGGACGTCGCAGCGTCGGTGGGCGAGGCAGATGAGGGCGACGTTGTGTTTCTTGCCTTCGCTCGATTGGGTCGTAGTAGGTGCGGCTGGTCGTGTCGGACAGTGCGGTGAGGATGTCCTCGACTAGTTTCGCGCCCATGCGCGGGGTGTGCTTGGTCGCGATCGAGGCGAGTTTGCGGCCAAACCGACCCCGTGGTGTTCGCTCTTGCCGACGTCCAAGCCGAGGAACACTCCGTAACCGTTGTCCATGCACGGTGTCTTTCGTCTCGTAGCGTGCCGGTCGCCAGTCAGGCATCGACGGCCAGCAGCCACGCCTGCGACGAGGCCTACCCCAACACCGGGCGGCACGTGTCCCTATCAGCGGTCCCTCGATGCCACCCAAGCCCGGTGAGCCCCCGGGATCATGGGAAAGACAGGGGACTAAGTCATGCCGGGCCCGGCGACCGCGGCTCCTTGACCAAGAGCCACGAAGAAGGTGACGAAGTTTCGGCCACTCAGTGGCCAGAATTCCTGCACACGCGATGGGCCGGTGGGCCGCGCGTCCGGTTTCAGGTTCGGCTGGTGTGCAGGGTGTTGCGGCGGGGCGTGCGTGCGGGGTCGATGAAGGCTGGTGGGATGAATTCGGGGTAGCCGTCGGTGGCGATGCGGACTTCCCAGTCGCTGGAGTGGATGAGGCGGTGGTGTCTGCCGCAGAGCAGCACGAGGTTGTCGATCTGGGTTTCCCCGTGGTGTGCCCAGAAAACGATGTGGTGAGCGGTGCATCGCTGGGGTGGCGCATCGCATCCGGGGAAGGCGCAGCCGCCATCTCGGATGGCCAGGGCGAGCCGTTGTGCTGGGGTCGCCAGGCGCTGAGTGCGGCCGACGTCGAGGGGTGCGCCCTGAGCGTTGAGGGTGACCGGGATGATCTTGCAGTCGCACGCCAGGATGCGGGCCTCGGCGGCACTGATGTCGCCGACGAGATCGAGGCAGGCCCGTCCGATCCCGGTCTTGAGTTCTTCCAGGCCGATGGTGACCACCAGGTGCACGCTGTCCCCGGCCTGGGTGGGGATCTCAGGGGCTGGCCATGCCGATCTGAACGAATTCGGCGAATGCATCCCCGAGCCGTTCCCACTGTGACCGGGTGTCCCGGCCTTCTTCTTCGGTGGCGGGGCGGGGTTTGGCGAGGGGGTCGAGTGCGGCTTTGAGGCGGGCGATGGTTTCGGCGTCGGTTGTGATCTTCACGCCGTGGGTGCCGTCGCGGTGGGTCACGAACCCGAGTTCATGCCGCGGGGCGGTGGGGTCGGGGTCTTTGGGTTCGCGTCCGTCGGGGTCGAGCCGATCCCGCAAGTTTGTGGCGGCCTGACCGATCTGGCGGGGCCCGGCGGTGCGGGCGAGGTCGACGAGGATCTGCTCCCCGGTTTCCCGTTCCTCGGCCGATACCCAGGCGGGCAATGCCGCGAGTCCGGTGATGATCGGATCCAGCTGTGCCGCACCCAGGTCCCCGTCCAGCGCGGCCGAAGCGGCATACGGGGCTAGCGCGGGAATCCGGGTGCCGCCGTCCTGACGCGGGTTGAGCGCGCGAGCGCGATCGACGCGGGCTTTGGCTTCGGCGGGTTTGATCTGCACCCAGTCGACCAGTGCCTGCGACAACACCGCGTATCCGGTTACGTCCTTCACACCACGGGATTCGATCTCCGCCAGGATCTGGCCCTGCTCCGCCCTCCAGACGGCGCTTCTCCCGTTCCCGTGCGACGTAGTTCATGAGCAGCGCGTCCTTCCGTCGCAGCACCACTCGGGCGGTGCTGCGACGGAAGGACTTTCGGTGCTGACCATGACTCCATCTTACCTGCGCCCAGAGTCATATGCCACTAGACACGCTGGGTTTTCTGCTTTTCTTGGCCACGCGGACTTCGGGGCAGCCCGCCCCACCACGCAAGGCGGGCAACGAGCCCCGCGCGGAGTTTTCGTTGAATTACAACGGATTGTGGCCAACGCGCCCTCGGTCCGTATGGATATTTCCGCAGCGACCCACCACACAACACGACCCAAACAGCGGAAATGTTCATACGGGACCGCCCTGGAGCCAACCCAAACCGACCAAGGCCCAGGGCAAGCCAAAAAATCCCAATGTGGCTTTCGTCAGGTCTGATCTGACGAAAGCCACATTGGGATTTTCCCAAGCGAGGGGTCAGACCAGGGAGCCCAGGTCAGCAGTGCGCAGCTGATCAGCGGTGACCGTAGCCCGACCGTCCACAAGAGACTTCAGCGCATCCCCGTCGTCCCACATGTTCACGTTCATCGCGGCCGTGACCTGCCCTTGGCGCACCCAGAACGCGATGAACTCGCGCGAAGCCAGGTCACCGCGCACGACCAGTTCGTCGGTGTCGATGTCGGCGATGCCGCGGTATTCGCAGCCCAGGTCGTACTGGTCGGTGAAGAAGTAGGGCGAGTTCAGGTACGGCTCGTTCTCGCCGATGAGGTTCCCTGCCACGTGCGTGCCCTGGTTCTTCGCGTTCGCCCAGTGCTCGACGCGGACGCGTTTGCCGTAGCGCGGGTGGAAGTGGGCCGCGATGTCGCCTGCGGCGTAGACGTCGGGGGCGGCCGTGCGCAGGCCCGCGTCGGCGCAGACGCCGCCGTCGTCGGCGATCTCGAGGCCGGCGGCGTGCGCGAGTTCGACGCGCGGTGCGACGCCGACGGCGACCAGCACCAGGTCGGCGGTGAGCTCGGAGCCGTCGCTCAGCCGGACGCCGCGCACCCCGTCGGGGCCGCCGGTGAACTCCGCGACTCCGGCGCCGAGGCGCCAGGTCACCCCGTGCTCGCTGTGGAGATCGCGGAAGACCGCGGAGATGTCCGGCCCGAGTACCGGCTCAAGCGGGCCGGACACCATGTCGACCACGGTCACTTCGCAGTCGTGCTTACGGGCGGCCGCGGCGACCTCCGTGCCGATCCAGCCCGCGCCGACGACGACCACCCGCTCGGCTTTGGCGAGGTCCTCGCGCAAGCCCAATGCGTCGTCGAGGGTGCGCAGCGTCCGCAGGCCCGGCAGGTCCGCGCCGGGTACCGGCAGCGAACGCGGGCGCGAGCCGGTGGCGAGCAGCAGGCGGTCGAAGCGGTGCTCTCCCCCGTGGCTGTCGAGGACCAGGCGGGCGCCGAGTTCGATGCGGGTCGCGGTGACGCCGCTGCGGAGATCGACGTTGTGCTCGGCGTAGAAGTTCTCGTCGCGTACCCAGTCCGGCTCGTCCTTGTCGCCGAGCAGCAGCCCCTTCGACAGGGGCGGCAACTCGTACGGGCGATGCTTTTCGTCGCCGAGAACGAGAATTTCACCCGAATAGCCGCGCTCTCGCAGGCTCGCCGCGGCGGAGGCACCCGCCAGCCCGGCTCCGACGATGACGATGCGTTTGGGCTCCGACATGGGTTTTCCTCCCGGCACGGCGCGAGTATCAGTCGCACGCTACCGCTGTTACCGGTTTCCGGCATGCCCGCGAAACTCGTCGGTAGATTTTTCCGGATTCCCGCGTCACGCGCGTCACACCCGGTCGTCCCAGCAGGGCACGCACCAAAGATTCGCCAGTCCAATCGGAGGGCAGCAGCCGTGGTACCGCGAGACGAATGGTCGATCAACTGCCGGGATCTAGCAGGCAGGCGCCGCGACGTCACCGTATTCGTGAGCAGCGACAAGGTGGTGCTCGTGGCTCCGCCCGGCGAAGCCGCGGTGCTCGGCCCGTTGGACGTCGGCAGACTGCGCGCGGCATTGCGCGACGCCGTCGTCGCCGTGGCCAACCCTGAGAGCGACTGACCTACCGTTCTTACTGACGAGTAGGTAAGCTCGGTGCATGACGGGCTACTTTGTCACAGGAGCGACCGGTTTCCTCGGAAAACGCCTGGTCACCAGGCTGTTGGCGAGAGAGACGACAGAGACCGTGCACGTCTTGGTGCGTGAGACGTCGCGGAACAAGCTCGCCGCGCTGCCTTGGGCGGCCGATGACAGAGTCGTGCCCGTGGTCGGCGATCTGACCGAGCCCGCGCTCGGCGTCGATCCGACGCAGTTCACCGGGATCCCCCACGTCGTGCACCTGGGCGCGATCTACGACCTCACCGCGTCCGACGAGGCGAACCGGATCGCCAACGTCGAAGGCACCCGCAACGTCCTCGCGTTCGCCGCGGCCGCGAAAGCCCAGTGGCTGCACCATGTTTCGTCGATCGCCGTCGCCGGTGACCACGCGGGCAAGTTCACCGAGTCCGACTTCGATCTCGGCCAGTCGTTCACGTCCCCGTATCACGCGACGAAGTTCGAAGCCGAGAAACTCGTGCGCGCGCAGGACTCCGTGCCCTTCAAGATCTATCGGCCGTCCGCGGTCGTCGGCGACTCGCGCACCGGCGAGATGGACAAGATCGACGGCCCGTACTACTTCCTCCCCGCCATCTCCCGCCTCGCAGCGCTGCCCAAGCGGCTGCCACTGGCCGGGCCGGATCTGGGCAGCACCAACCTGGTCCCGGTCGACTACGTGGTCGCCGCCATGGATCGCCTGATACACGCCGACGCCCCCTCCGGCAGCACCTATCACCTGGCGTCGCCTCGCCCGCAGTCACTGCACGAGGTCTACAACGCCTTCGCGCGCGTGGCGGGCGGCCCGCGAATCGCCCGCACGCTGCCCGCCGGAGTACGTACGGTCGGCACGCGCCTCGCCTCGCTGGCCGCGCGCGGCGTCGACAAGATCCCCGGCGGAAGGCAAGCCCGCGCGAGCGTGTTGAGCGAACTCGGGATCCCGCTGGAAGTCTTGCCGCACTTGAGCATGGCCGTCGACTTCGACACCACGGCGACCCGTGCGGCACTGCCGGACCTGAACCTCCCTGAGCTGCGCGAGTACGCCGGGCCGCTCTACCGCTACTGGCGCGAGCACCTCGACACCGACCGCGCACGCCATCGCGGCTTGACCGGCAAGACCGTGCTCATCACCGGTGCCTCTTCCGGCATCGGCCGGGCGTCCGCGCTGGCCGTCGCACGCCGCGGCGCGACGGTGCTCTTGGTCGCGCGGCGCGCGGACCAGCTGGAGGAGGTCCGGCGCGAGATCGTCGCCGAGGGCGGCAGGGCGTTCGCGTACCCATGCGACCTCACCGACGGCGACGCGATCGACGCGCTGGTCAAGGACGTCCTCACCGAGCACCCGGTCGACATGCTGGTCAACAACGCCGGCCGCTCGATCCGGCGCTCTGTCCACTTGTCGACAGAGCGTTTCCACGACTACGAGCGCACGATGGCGGTCAACTACTTCGGCCCGGTGCGGCTCACACTCGGCCTGCTTCCTTCGATGGCCGCGCAACGCTTCGGCCACGTCGTGAACGTGACCACCCAAGGCCTGCAGACGGACACGCCGCGCTTCTCCGCTTATCTGGCTTCGAAAGCGGCTCTCGAGGAGTTCGGCCTGACCGCCGGGCGCGAGACGCTTTCGGACGGCATCACGTTCACGTCGGTGCGGATGCCGTTGGTGCGCACGGACATGATCACGCCGACGGGCTCGTCTTACCGGGTCATCCCGTCGAGCAGCCCGGAACGCGCGGCGGCTTTGGTGGTCAAGGCCCTGGAGGAACGCCCGGTCGTGCTCAGCCTGCCGGAGGGCCGGGCGGCCGAACTCGCGACGCTCGTCGGCCCGAGGTTCATGCGCTTCGCCGCGCATCTGGCTTACCGGGCGATGCCGGAGTCCGCGCCGGAAACCCGCCACCTGCCGCGCAAGGCTCCCTTGGCGTCGGTGGCGGGCGCCGTGACCCGGCTCGCCTGGCGTCGTCGCGGTTAAGCGAGCAGGCCCTTGGCGATGTGCGTGACCTGGATTTCGTTGCTGCCCGCGTAGATCATCAACGACTTAGCGTCGCGCGCGAGCTGCTCGACGCGGTATTCGGCCATGTAGCCGTTGCCGCCGAAGAGCTGCACGGCCTCCATCGCGACCTCGGTCGCCGCCTCCGAGGAGTACAGCTTCATCGCCGACGCCTCCGCCAGCGTCGGCAGCTTGCCCGCGCGCAGGCGCTCGATCGTCTGGAAGACCATGTTCTGCACGTTGATCCTGGCGATCTCCATCTTCGCCAGCTTCAACTGGACCAGCTGGAACCGACCGATCTCCTGGCCCCACAGCTTCCGGCTCTTCGCGTACTCGACGCTGAGCCGGTGGCACTCGTTGATGATCCCGAGCGCCAGCGCCGCGACCCCCATCCGCTCGTACGAGAAGCTCTCCCGCGCGCTGGCCTCGCCGCCGGACCCGAGCAGCCGGTCCGGCCCGAGCCGGACGTCGTCGAAGAACAACTCGCCGGTCGGCGACGAGTTCATGCCCATCTTCTTGAACGGCTTGCCCTGCGTGAGACCCGGCATTCCCTTGTCCAGCACGAAAGTCAGCACTTGACGGTCGCGCGGCGCCGAGCCGTCGTCCAGTTTGGCGTAGACGACGATCGTGTCCGCGTACGGGCCGTTCGTGATGAACGTCTTCTGTCCATTGAGGACGTAGTCGTCGCCGTCCCGCCGGACATGGGTCTTCATGCCACCGAATGCGTCGGAGCCCGAGTCCGGCTCAGTGATCGCCCACGCGCCGATCTTCTCGAAGGTCGCGAGTCCCGGCAGCCAGCGCTCCTTCTGTTCGTGCGTGCCGCGCGCGAGGATCGTCGCCGCGGTCAGCCCGATGCTGACGCCCATCGACGCGACGATGCCCAGGCTCACCCCGGCCAGCTCGCTGACCGCGATGAGCGCCATGCCCTCCTGCCCGACCGGCCGCTTTCCGGAGCCGGATTCCTTGGACAGCAAGGATTTCACGGCCTGCGCCGCCATCACGTCGATGCCGAAGGCCGCGAACAGCTTCCGGATGATGTCGTACGGCGGCAGCTCACCGCTTTCGAGCGCGTCGGTGTGCGGCCGGATCTCCTTGGCGATGAACTCCCGCAATGCGTCCCTGATCATCAGGTCGGTCTCTGACCATTCGATCATGCCCACGCACCCAGCCGGTCCCCCACGTTCTCGACGGTCCACGGGCCGTCGGTCTCGGTCGTCTGTACGGCGTGCCAGCCTTCCAGCAACGAGATCGCGCCGCCCTGCACCGCGAACAACTTGCCGTTGTGCGGGCATTTCTCGGTCGACAGGTACGCCACCAGCGGCGAGATGTTGGCCGGGCTGAACGCGTCGAACTCGCCCTCTTCGACCTCCTGCGCGAAGATCGCGCCCATGCCGGGTGTCGCGAGGGTGAGCCGGGTGCGTGCGATCGGCGCGATCGCGTTGGCACGCACGCCGTAGCGTTCGAGTTCCTGCGCGGCGACCAGCGTCATCGCGGCGATGCCCGCTTTGGCCGCGCCGTAGTTGACCTGGCCCGCGTTCGGCATGAACGTGCCTGACGCCGAGGCCGTGTTGACGATCGCGGCGGTGACGGGCTTGCCCGATTTCGCCTGGGCTTTCCAGTACGCGGCGGCGTGGCGCATGGTCGCCATGTGTCCCTTGAGGTGCACGGCGATCACATCGTCCCATTGGGACTCATCAAGGCTCGCGATGAACCCGTCACGCAGGATGCCGGCGTTGTTGATCAGCAGATCGAGGCCGCCGAACGTGCCGACGGCCTGCTCGACGAGTGCCTCGGCACCCTTCCAGTCAGCCACGTTGTCGGTGTTGGCGACCGCTTTCCCGCCCGCCGCGACGATTTCGTCCGCGACCTGCTGCGCGGGTCCCGAGTCGGCTCCGCTGCCGTCGTTGCCACCGCCGAGGTCGTTGACGACCACGCTCGCGCCTTCGCGCGCGAAGAGCAGCGCGTGCTCGCGGCCGATGCCGCGCCCGGCGCCGGTGATGATGGCGACGCGTCCGTCCAAGACTCCCATTTACCGCTCCTCCGCGATGACGGCGAGGCCGTCCTTCACCACGACGTCGTCGCCGACTTTTGTTTCGTACGCATAGGCTTCCGTGCCGGATCGCCAGATCTGAGTGGAAATGTCCTGGCCGGGCAGCACCGGCTTCGAGAACCGGACGGCGAGCCGCTTGAGACGTTCGGTGCGCGAGTCCGCGACCTCGGTGAGCACAGCCCACGACGTGAACGCCAGCGTGCACAGGCCGTGCGCGATGATCCCCGGCAGCCCGGACATCTTCGCGATCTCCTCGTCGAGGTGGATCGGCATCGGGTCACCGGATGCGGGCGAATACCGGAACGTCTGATCCTCGTCGACGTGCTGGACGACCTTGGCGACCGGCGCGTCGCCCCGCAGCGCCTCGTCGAACTTGTGGCCGGGAGCGAGCGTTCCCCGCGTCTCGCCCGCGTTGAACTTGCGCACGAACGTGGTCACGTACTGCTCGTTGACCAGCTCGCCGCCCTCGGTGCGGCACTCGATGTAGGTGGCCGAGCGGGTGCCGTTCTCCAGCCCCTCCCAGCCGATCATCTTGGCGCGTGACACCAGCTTGTCGCCTGGCCGGATCGGCCGGTAGAACACGAAGTCCTGCTCGCCGTGCACGACACGCGGGATCAGCTCGACCGGCATGACCTCGACGGCCGGTTCGAGCAGCGAGTCGAAGACCGGGACGATCGCGAACACCGGCGGCGCGATGTCGCCCGCGCGGTGTTCCTCGATCGGGTCATTGGTGGCCTCGGCGTAGGCGATGATCCGCTCGCGGGTGACCTCGAACCGGTTCTCGCCGGTCCACCGGTCGAGGCCTTCGGGGTCGAAGTTCATCCGACCAGCTCGGCGAACTTGGACAGTGAAGCGTCGAGGTTCTTCTTGCCGTCCTTCTCGACGGCCTTTCCCAGCGCGCCGACGATCATCTGGCCGGTGAACTCGGCGTCGATGCTGGCCGTCGACCCGCCAGGGGCGTCCACAACGGACAGAGCGAACTTGACCTTGACGCCCGCCATCCCGGTGCCGGAGATCGAGAGCTTGGACGGCGCCTCGAACTCGTCGACCGTCCATTCGATGGTGTTCGGCATGCCGAGCATCGTGACCACTTCGGACACCTTGGCGCCCTTGGCGAACTCCGTCGGCACGTCACCCTTCCACTTGGTGTGGATGGTCAGCCACTTCTCGAAGTTGTTCGGGTTCGAGAATTCGGCCCACACCTTGTCGGGAGCGGCGGGGAGGTCGACGGAAGCACTGATCTGGCCCATGGTTCTCCTTTAGCGGTTCGCGTGCTGGTAGGCGGTGACGACGGCGGCCCCGCCGAGCCCGATGTTGTGCTGCAAGGCGGCGGTGACACCGTCGACCTGGCGTTCGCCTGCGGTGCCGCGCAGCTGCCAGGTGAGCTCGGCGCACTGCGCGAGCCCGGTGGCGCCGAGCGGATGTCCCTTGGAGATCAGCCCGCCGGACGGGTTGACCACCCAGCGGCCGCCGTAGGTGGTGTCGTTCGCGTCGACGAGCTTGCCGCCCTCGCCCTCGGCACACAGGCCGAGCGCCTCGTAGGTCAGCAACTCGTTGGCGGAGAAGCAGTCGTGCAGCTCGATGACCTGGATGTCCTCGGGGCCGAGCCCGGACTGGTCGTAGACCCGCAAAGCCGCTTGCTTGCTCATATCGGCACCGACGAGCGCGGCGGCGGACTTGGAGTCGAAGGTGCTGCGGAAGTCGGTGGTCATGGCCTGGCCGACGATCTCGACGGCCTGGCCGGCGAGACCATGTTTGTCCACAAAGGACTCACTGGCGATGATCGCCGCGCCGGAACCGTCCGAAGTGGGCGAACACTGGAGCTTGGTGAGCGGCTCGTAGACCATGCGGGAGTCCAGGATGTCCCGCAGCGAGTACTCGTCCTGGAACTGGGCGTACGGGTTGTTGACCGAGTGGCGGTGGTTCTTCTCGCCGATCTTGGCGAACTGCTCGGCGGTCGTGCCGTACTTGTCCATGTGCTCGCGGCCCGCGGCGCCGAACATCCACGGCGCGGGCGGCATCGCGAACTCGTACAGCTCGCCGAGCGCGAGCATGTGGTTGAGCATCGGCTGGACCCGGTCGTCGTAGGTGGAGCCGAGCGAGCCCGGCTTCATCTTCTCGAAGCCGAGCGCGAGCGCGCAGTCGACCGTGCCGCTGCGCACCGCTTGCGCGGCAAGGAAAAGCGCGGTGGACCCGGTCGAGCAGTTGTTGTTGACGTTGACGATCGGGATACCGGTGATGCCGAGCTCGTAGACGGCACGCTGGCCTGCGGTCGACTCGCCGTAGACATACCCGACATACGCCTGCTGGACCTGTTCGTACGCGATCCCGGCGTCTTCGAGCGCCGCGGTGCCGGACTCGCGCGCCATGTCCGGGTAGTCCCAGTTCTCGCAACGGCCGGGCTTCTCGAACTTGGTCATCCCGACGCCGACCACATAAGTCCTGTTCGCCATGGGCGCGAACATACCAACAAGACTGTATGTTTATCAATGGTTATGAAGCTCGCGGGCGCGGTAGGTTAGCCTTGCCTACGTGGTCGCTACAGAAACCCGCCTGCACGGGGACGCGCTGACGCTTGCTTACGACGGGCGCACGGTCGCCGAGGAACTCGCGGTGTCCATCCCGGACCGCTCGTTCACCGTCATCGTCGGCCCCAACGCCTGCGGCAAGACCACACTCCTGCGCGCGCTCGCGCGGATGCTGAAGCCGCGCAAGGGCTCGGTGTTCCTGGACGGCCAGGTCATCACGAGTTACCCGGCGAAGGAGGTCGCGCGCAGGCTCGGCCTGCTGCCGCAGAGCTCGATCGCGCCGGACGGCATCACCGTGTCCGATCTCGTGTCGCGTGGCCGCTACCCGCACCAGAAGCTGCTGCGGCAGGCGTCGGCCGAAGACGGCGAGATCGTCGCCCGCTCGATGGCCGCGACCGGTGTCGACGACCTGGCCGAGCGCCTGGTCGACGAGCTCTCCGGCGGCCAGCGCCAGCGCGTGTGGATGGCGATGGCGCTCGCGCAGGAGACGGACCTGCTGCTGCTCGACGAGCCGACGACCTATTTGGACATCGCGCACCAGATCGACATCCTCGACCTGTGCGCGGATCTGCACGCCGCGCAGGGCCGGACCCTGGTCGCCGTGCTGCACGACCTCAACCACGCGGCCCGCTACGCCACCCACATGATCGCGATGCGCGGCGGCCAGATCATCGCCACCGGCGCACCCGAAGACGTGGTCACCGAAACCAACGTCGAGAAGATCTTCGAACTCCCCTGCCGCGTGATGCCCTGTCCCGAAACGGGCACCCCGCTCGTCATCCCCAAGGCAGGCCGTCGCCTGCACTAGTACCTTGGCAGGGGAGGTCTCATGACACAGGAACTTTGGTCCACAGTAGACGATTACCTCACCACGACCCTGTCCCCGGACGACGCCGCGCTCGAGGCGGCCAGGCGCCGTTCCGATGACGCCGGGCTGCCGCCGATCGCGGTCGCGCCCAACCAGGGCAAGCTTCTTTACCTGCTGGCGAAACTGGCAGGCGCGCGCCGGATACTCGAGGTCGGCACGCTCGGCGGCTACAGCACGATCTGGCTGGCCCGCGCGCTGCCGTCCGACGGCGAGCTGATCACGCTGGAGTTCGACGCCAAGCACGCCGAGGTCGCGCGCGAGAACCTCGCGGCGGCCGGTCTCGGCGATCGCGTCGACATCCGGCTGGGCCTGGCCGCGGAAACGCTGCCGACGCTGGACGGGACGTTCGAGTTCGTGTTCATCGACGCGGACAAGGTGAACAACCCGACCTACTTCACCGAGGCGCTGCGGCTCACCAAGCCGGGCAGCGTGATCGTGGTCGACAACGTGGTGCGCGGCGGCGCGGTCGCGGACGCGGCGAGCACCGACCCGGCGATACTCGGCATCCGCCGGATGAACGAGCTCATCGCGAACGAACCACGGGTGGACGCGACGTCGTTGCAGACGGTCGGCGGCAAGGGGTACGACGGGCTGACGATCGCGCTGGTGGTTGCCTAGGTGCCCATGAAGGCGTTCCAGATGGCGGCGGGGACGTTCTTCCCGCTGAGATGTTCGTCGTCCGCGTCACGCATCCGGCGTTCCTCGTCGGCGCCGACCCAGACCGCCGTGGCGAGCTGCGGGGTGTAGCCGACGTTCCAGGCGTTGGCGGCGTCGCCCGTGTCGTTGAAGCGGAACGCGCCACGCATGACCGGGATGGGCCTGCCGTCGGCGGTTCTCTCCATGAGCGCGCCGGCGATCTCCTTGGCGATGCGCGGGCTCACTCCCGGCGTGCGCTTGGCTTCGCGCTGCCAGATGACCTGGCCGTTCTCGTCGCGGATCCTCGCGACGAAGTGCGTCTCGGCCTTCTGGCCGTCACCGGCGAACGTCGCGTACGCGCCCGCGACGTCACGCGGCCGCAGCCCATAGCGCCCGACCGCGATGCCGGCGCCGATCTTGACGCCGTCCGGCTCACGCAGCGTCGCCTCGCCGTCGACCTCGTCGGGGATGCCCGCGTCGCGCGCGGCCTTGCTGACGGCGTCGACGCCGAACCGCTTGGTCATGTCGACGAACGGGGTGTCGGCCGGCAGCTTGATCGCCTCGCGTGCCGAGCACTTCTTCTCGTCGGCACAATCGTTCTGGTTCTTGAACGTCTCGCCGCCGAACTCCATCTTGAACGGCGCTTCATAAGGCTGCTCGAGCGTGCCGCCGTGCTGCAGCGCGGCGGTGGCGATGAACGGATAGAACGCGGGCCCGGCCGCGTACGGCGTGCCCGCGTAGTCGTGCGCACTCCATTTCCCGCCCTGGTAAGCGCGAATGGCCCCCGTCGCCGGATCGACGGCGACCAGCGCGGCGCGGTAATGGTCCGGCTTGTCCTTGAGCCCTCCTTCGACGGCTTTCGCGGCGTTGGCCTGCGCCTGGCGGTCGAGGGTGGTCTCGACCTTCATGGTGCCGCGGCGGAGCCGGTCGAGCGGGAACCCGAGCCTCTCGAGTTCGGTGAGCACCTGCTGTTTGACGTGATAGTCGGGATAGGTCACGCGCCCGGCGCGGGTCTCGGACGGCGGCAGTATCGAGTCTTTCGGGTACGCCAGCGCGCTGACCTGGTCTTTCGGCACATACCCGCGCGAGGTGAGTTTGTCGGCCACGTACTGCCAGCGCTTGGCGGCATGCTCATGGCTGGACGCGAACGGATCGTGCACACTCGGCGACTGGATCATCCCGGCGAGGAAGGCGGCCTCGCTCCACGTGATCGAGTCGTCGAGCTTGCGCCCGAAGTAGGCGTTCATCGCCGCCGCGGGCCCGGACGTGCTGCGGCCGAACGAGATGATGTTGATGTAGCTCTCGAAGATCTGTTCCTTGCTCTGTTCCTGGGTGATCTTCGTGGCGAGCACGAGCTCGGTGAACTTCCTGCCCGCGGTGGCGTCGTCGTCACCGGTCGACTTCTTGATGTACTGCTGGGTGATCCCGGAGCCCCCGCCGACGCCGGTCACCGCGGCCCTGGCGATGCCCATCGGATCGAAGCCCTGGTTGTCCCAGAACGTCGGATCCTCGACGGCGATGATCGCGTCGCGCAGCTTCTGCGGAATCTCCTGGTAGCGCACGTAAAGCCGGTCACCGTCCGACGGAACGACCTTGAGCAGGTCGGAGCCGTCGGAGTACTGCAGGACCACGGTCTTGTCGAGGTCGGCGAGCACGTCCCGCGGACTCCGCACGTCGAGCATCAGATAGGCGACCCCGAACGCGCTGACCGGCACCGCGATCCCGATACCGGCCAGCCAGTACGCGATCCGGCGCACCACCCGCCACCGCTTCCGCCGCCGTGCCTTCGCCTCGTCCGGAAGATCGTCCACGACCTATAAGACGCCCGACCGGGTGACAGGTTCGGTGAAAAGATCACCAAAAGTTATGAAGATCTTGTCAAGCCACCCGATCGCGCCACCCCGCCACCCGCGCGTCGTCCATCGAGGGCAGCGGGTAGCCCCCGATCCCTCGTGAACCCCGCGCTCGCGCAACCGAAAGGCGAACACAACACACGTATCCGGACGGTCGGCACCTGTGCCTGGCGAGTCGGCACATGTGCCTGGAGGGTCGGCACACGTGCCTGGAGGGTCGGCACACGTACACCGATGGACGGCACGCGTACACAGGCGGACGACACGCGTGCGCGGATGGACGACGCGATGCTGGGCGAAGCGGGGGCGAGGCGAAGCCGGGGTGGGTTAGACGTCAGGGGTGGGGAGGGCTGCGGCGGTGGCGGCTTCGGGGCCTTGGGCGAGCAAGATGCGGAAGCCGGGTTCGTCGAGGACCGGGACTTTGAGCTGGACCGCTTTGTCGTATTTGGAGCCGGGGGCGTCGCCGACCACGAGGAAGGCGGTCTTCTTGGAGACCGAGCCCGCGGCTTTGCCGCCGCGGGCCATGATGGCCTCTTTGGCTTCGTCGCGGGAAAAGCCGGGGAGTGAGCCGGTGACCACGATCGACAGGCCTTCGAGGTTGCGGGGGATGGACTCGTCGCGCTCCTCGACCATGCGGACGCCCGCGCGGCGCCACTTGGTGACGATCTCGCGGTGCCAGTCGACGGCGAACCACTCGACGACCGCGCGCGCGATGGTCGGGCCGACGCCGTCCACGTCGGCCAGCGCTTCTTCCGTCGAGTCCTCGATCACCGTCAGCGAACCGAACTCGCGGGCGAGCGCCCTGGCCGCGATCGGGCCGACGTGGCGGATCGAGAGCGAGACGATGACCTTCCACAGTGGACGGTCCTTGACCACCGCCAGGTTCGCCAGCAGCTTGTGCCCGTTGGCCGACAGCTCACCTGCCATGGTGCGGAACAGCTCGACCTGCAGCAGGTCTTCCTCGGTGAGGTCGAAGAGGTCACCCTCGTTGGCGACGACACCCGAGTCCAGCAGCGCCGCGGCAGCGGACTCGCCGAGCACCTCGATGTCGAAACAGTTGCGGCTGCCCAGGTGGAACAGCCGCCCGTGCAGCTGCGCCGGGCAGAACTGCGAGTTCGGGCAACGGATGTCGATGTCGCCCTCCTTCTGCGCCGCGAGCTCGGTGCCGCACGAGGGACACTCGGCAGGCATGACGAACTCGCGCTCGGCGCCGGTCCGCGCGTCGGCGACCGGGCCCAGCACCTCGGGGATGACCTCGCCCGCCTTGCGCAGTACGACCTTGTCCCCGATCAGCACGCCCTTGCGCTTGACCTCCTGCTGGTTGTGCAGTGTCGCCATCGAGACGGTCGACCCGGCCACCGTCACCGGCTCCATCACGGCGAACGGCGTGACCCGCCCGGTGCGCCCCACGTTGACCTGGATGTCCAGCAGCGTGGTGACGACCTCCTCCGGCGGGTACTTGTACGCGATCGCCCAGCGCGGCGCGCGCGACGTGGAACCCAGCCTGCGCTGCAGCGAGACGTCGTCGACCTTGATGACCACGCCGTCGATCTCGTGCTCGGCGTCGTGCTTGTGCTCGCCCCAGTACTTGATGTGCGCCAGCAGCTCGTCGGCCGACGAGACCACCTTGCTGTGCGTGGAAACCGGCAGCCCCCACGCCGCCAGCGCGTCGTACGCCTCCGACTGCCGCGCGGGCTCGAAACCCTCGCGCCTGCCCAGGCCGTGGCAGATCATCCGCAGGTTCCGGGACCTGGTGATCTTCGGATCCTTCTGCCGCAACGATCCCGCCGCCGTGTTGCGCGGGTTCGCGTACGGCGTCTTGCCTGCCTCGACCATCTTCGCGTTGAGCTCGAGGAAGTCCTCGACACGGAAGAACACCTCGCCGCGCACCTCGACCAGCGCGGGCACCGGGAACTCGGCGGTGCCGGTCAGCTCCTCCGGCAACCCGTCCAGCGTGCGGATGTTGAGTGTGACGTCCTCGCCGGTGCGCCCGTCGCCGCGCGTCAACGCCCTGGTGAGCTTGCCGTTCTCGTAGAGCAGGTTGATCGCGAGCCCGTCGATCTTGAGCTCGGCCAGGTACCGCGTGTGCCCGATCTCCTT
This sequence comes from Amycolatopsis sp. NPDC059657, assembly GCF_042734395.1. NCBI lineage: Bacteria > Bacillati > Actinomycetota > Actinomycetes > Pseudonocardiales > Pseudonocardiaceae > Amycolatopsis > Amycolatopsis sp. NPDC059657. The sequence continues at coordinate 113,952 of NZ_JBHWEB010000013.1, forward strand.
CTCGACCCGCTCGACCCACGCCTGCAGCTCGTCGGCGGTGAACACGTTGTCCAGGCTCAGCATGCGCTCGAGATGGTCATGCGTGGCGAAGTCCGTGGAGAACGTGCCGCCGACGTTCTGCGTCGGCGAATCCGGCGTCCGCAGCGAGGGGTGCTCGTCCTCGATGCGCTGCAGCTCGCCGAGCAGCTCGTCGAACTGGCCATCCGACACGATCGGCGAATCCAGCACGTAGTACCGGAACTGATGCCCGCGGATCTCCTCCGCGAGCGCGGCATGGCGCTCGCGGACGTCGGCGGGAACGTCAGCGGGAAGCTCGGCGGTTTCGGTGCTCACAGCGGGTAAGACTAGTCGTCCCCACCGACAGTTCCGGCGAGGCCGCGCACCAGGTCACGGAACTCCAGGAGGGTGATCGCGCCCTGCGGCTCGGCCTCGGCGGTCTCCACCCGGCGTAACCGTTCGGCGGCGAGCCGCTCCCCCAGCGCCGCGTCGAGCGGCAGGAAAGTCAGCGTCGAGCGCGTCTCCGGATCGAGCGAGGCGAACACCGGGTGGTAGACCGCGACGTCCACAACGGACTCGTCGACCTGCGCGGCCACGCGCACATCCGCCAGCGAGATCCGGTGCTGCGCGATGTTGACGGTCACCTCGGCCGGGTCGGGCACCGGCGGCACCGAGTCGTGGTACTCCCAGATCGCGTCCTCCGGTGGCGCGGCGGCCTTCCACGCGTCGGTGTACGGCCGCAGCGCCGGGTCCTCCTGCCCGGTCAGCACGAGCGAATAGATCGCGCGCTGTCCCCGGTCGAGTGAAAAGTGCAGATCCGGGTGCAGCAGCGCGACCGCCTGGCACAGGTCGTGCTCGACCCGCTGCGGCTCGCGTTCGCCCAGCGCGGCGCTGATCAGCGGCAGCAGCTCGAACCAGCGGGTCCAGAACGCCACGGCGGCCGCGTCGGCGTCGGCCGGGATCTCCTGCTCCGGCCACGCCGTGCGCGGGTCGGGGACGTCTTCGGTGCGGTTGCGGCGGAAAAAACCCATGGGTACCTGGCTACCAGGTTTCCGGCGGCTCGACGAAGGCTTTGCCGAGATCGCGGGTGAGAGCGAGCGCACGCCGCATCCACTCCGGCTTCGCACCGGCCAGCCCGCAGGCCGGCGTCGGCACCGCACGCTCGGCCAGGATGCTCCGGTTGAACCCGAGCCGGTCGGCCAGCTGCAACGCGGGCCCGGCGACGTCACGCAGCTTGACGTCGGTGCCGGGGTCGGCCGACGGCACCAGCCCGAGGAAGAAGCTGATCCCGCTGTCCCACGCCTCGCCGAGGTCGTCGAGCAGCGACGCGGGCGTGCCACCCAGCAGGGTGGCGTCGATGGCCAGCGCGCCGGCGCCGGCCGAGCGCAGCAGCGCGACCGGCGGCCGCGCGGCGCAGCAGTGCACGACGACCGGCTGCCCGGTGATCTTCTCGGCGCCTTCGATCACGCGCGCGAGCAGTTCGCGGGCCTCGGGCTCGGGCACCGAGCGGACCGTGCCGTACCCCGACGGCGTGGACAGCGAGCCGGCGAGCACGTCCGGCAGCGTCGGTTCGTCGAACTGGACGACGACCGGGGCGCCGGTCCGCTTGGTCAGCTCGGCGACATGCGAGGCGAGGCCTTCGAGCAGCGAAGACGTGAAGTCGCGGACGGCGCCGGGGTCGGTGAGCACGCGGTGCCCGCGCGCGAGTTCGACGCCGGCGGCCAGCGTCCACGGCCCGGCGAGCTGGGTCTTGAGCACCGGCGGGGTGACGCCGGTCTTCTCGCGGGCCTCCTCGAGCGCGTCGAGGTCGTAGCGCAGCAGGTCGACACCTCGCCGGTGCTCGTGCCCGGGATGCGCGACCACGCGATAGCCGCTCGGCACCGTCTCGACGGCGAGGTCGACCAGCAGCGACGCGGTCCGCCCGATGATGTCGGCGCCGAGCCCGCGCGCGGGCAGTTCAGCCAGGTGGGGGAATTCCGGGAGCTCGCCGAAGACGATGGAAGCGGTTTCAGCCGGGTCGATGCCCGGCATGGAGCCGATTCCGGTGGCCGCACCAGCGGACCAAGGTTGAACAGTCACTCGCACAGTGTGGCAGTACCCGTGACACGGACATTGGGCGCATTTCCCCGGACTGGCTCCACTTTCGGTGCGGCGCTACTACTCTCACCTGCTATGACAAGCAACCCGCCGCCTCCCGGCTGGTACCCCGATCAGCAGAATCCCGACCACGTGCGCTGGTGGGACGGCCAGGTCTGGACCGCGAACACCCGGAGCGCGAACGACGCCGAGGTGATCGAGCTGGACATCGAGCGCCAGCACGACCCGGCGCGTATCCAGCAGCAGGTCGCGAAGGGCACGCAAGGCCGCGCGGGCGGGAACCAGGGCGGCGGGACGCTGTTCACCGAGCCGGTGCTCGTGGTGAACCAGCGCGCCAAGCTGATCGAGATGGCCAACGAGTTCGGCGTGTTCGACCAGAACGGCAACCGGCTCGGCGGCGTCGTGCAGGTCGGGCAGAGCACGCTGAAGAAGGCCATCCGGCTGCTCACCAACTACGACCAGTTCCTCACGCACAAGTTCGAGGTCCGCGACGCCAACCACAGCACCGTGCTGAAGGTGACGAGACCGGCGAAGGTGTTCAAGTCGCGGTTCCTGGTGACCCGTGCCGACGACTCGCCGATCGGCGAGATCGTGCAGGAGAACATGATCGGCAAGATCCGGTTCTCGTTCATGGTCAACGGGCAGAAGATCGGCGGCATCCAGGCGGAGAACTGGCGTGCCTGGAACTTCTCGATCAAAGACCACACCGAGACCGAGGTCGCGCGGGTCACCAAGACCTGGGGCGGGTTCATCAAGGCCGCCTTCACCACCGCGGACAACTACGTGGTCGAGATCCACCGGCCGCTGCAGGATCCGCTGGCCAGCATGGTGGTCGCGACCGCGCTGACGATCGACACCGCGCTCAAGCAGGACGATCGTTAGTGACGTGTGTCTCAAGGTAGCGCGTTAGCGGCACTCGTCGGCCCAAGGTGAAGGGCACGCGAGAGACAAAGGGGTCGCCGTGGAGCTGCTGGAAGACGACAACACCCGTCACTGGGCCGAGCCGGGCGTCTACGCCGTGGCGCCCGGCGTGTACCGGATCCCGCTGCCGTTGCCGCACGACGCGTTGCGCGCGGTCAACGTCTACGCCATCACCGACGGCTCGGAGCTCGTGCTCATCGACTCCGGCTGGGCGCTCGACGAGGCGCGGGAGCTGCTTTCGCTGGGATTGAAGGCGATCGGCGCCGATCTGGCCGACATCGGCCAGTTCCTGGTCACCCATGTGCACCGTGATCACTACACGCAGGCCATCGTGCTGCGCCGCGAGTTCGGCAGCAAGGTCGCGCTCGGGGAGCACGAGGAGCCCTCGCTGCTGCTCGCCGCGGACACCGAGGTGTTCGGCATGGCCAGGCAGGTCGAACTGCTGCGCCTGCACGACGCCGCGCCGGTGATCGACGAGCTGGCCCGGTTCATCGGCGACGCCAAGCGCACCGACATCGACCTCTGGGAGCACCCCGACGAGTGGCTGTCCCCCGGCCGCCGCACGGTGATGCCGGGCCGTGAGCTGGACGTCATCCACACCCCTGGGCATACGGCAGGGCATGTCGTGTTCGACGACGGCGCCGCCGGGCTGATGTTCACCGGCGACCACGTGCTGCCGCACATCACCCCGTCGATCGGTTTCCAGCCGGAGCCGGGCAAGCTGCCGCTTCGCGACTACATCGACTCGCTGAAGGTGGTCAGGGCGCTGCCGGACCGCCGGATGCTGCCCGCGCACGGCGCCGTCTCGCCCAGTGTCCACGCGCGCGCCGACGCGCTGCTGGAGCATCACCGGGAGCGGCTGGAGATCATGGGCGGGAAGATCACCGACGGCGCGAGCACGGCGTACGAGGTCGCGGCAGGACTGGGCTGGACCAGGCATCAGCGCAAACTCGGCGACATGGACGCGTTCAACCAGATGCTCGCCGTGCTGGAGACCGCGGCGCACCTGGATCTGCTGGTGGTGAACGGAAAGCTGCACGCGTCCGATGTGGACGGTGTGCGGCATTACACGGCCTGAGCGACCAGCAACGGCTGGAAGAAACCGCTGTCTTCCGGCTCGACCCAGCGCAGGTCGGCGAACCCCGCCCCGGCGACGAGCGGGGTCAGCCGATCACGGGTGATGGCCCAGTAGGTCATCTGTCGCGTGTGGACAGTCCAGGTCTCGCCATCCGGCAATAGCTGGAAAACCTCGGCGTCGTAACGCTCTCCGTCGTCGTGCCAGTGCCAGAGCTGGAACGTGATCGCCCGGCCGTTCGCGGTGTGCTTGACCGACGGCGGCTGCGAGCCGGGACGGCCCCCGTCGTACGGCCGGGTGCTGATCACCAGCCCGCCACCCGGCTTGAGCACCCGGCGCATTTCGGCGAGACCGGCGCTCATCTCCTCGGGCGTGGTGAGATGCGGAAGCGAGTTGTCGGCGCACACAACGGCTTCGAACGTGGCGTCCCCGAACGGCAACGCGCGCATGTCGGCGGTCGCGAACGAAACGCGCACGCCCCGTTGCGCGGCCTCACGCCGAGCACGCGCGACCGCGACCGGGCTCAGGTCCGTGCCTATGACGTCGCGGCCTTTTAGCGCGAGGCCGAGTGACTGGGTGCCGATGCCGCACGCGCAGTCGAGCACCCGGCCCGCGGGCAGGAACCAGTCGAGTGCCTTGGCCTGGCGCGCCATGCTCGCGTCCCAGTCGGCGTACAGGAGGTCGTACGTGCCGGCGAGGTCGTCATAGAAGCCCCTGGTCATGGCTTGTAGTTTGGCACCGTGATCGAAATACGACGAGCCGTCGAAGCCGACCTCGAAGCCATCGTGCGCATGCTCGCCGACGACCAGCTCGGCCTCACCCGCGACTCGGCCGACGACCTCACGCCGTACATCAAGGCGTTCAAGGAGATCGACGCCGACCCGGCGCAGCTGCTGATGGTCGCCGTCGACGGCACGGACGTGGTCGGCACGCTCCAGCTGACGATCATTCCCGGGCTGGCCCGCGGCGGCGCGTCGCGAGGCCTGGTCGAAGCGGTGCGCGTGCGCTCGGACCAGCGCGGCAAGCGCATCGGCGAGCAGCTCATGCGGTGGTCGATCGACGAGTCACGCCGCCGCGGCTGCGCGCTCGTGCAGCTCACGTCGGACAACAAGCGCGTGGACGCGCACCGCTTCTACGACCGGCTGGGCTTCGTCGCGAGCCACACCGGCTTCAAACTCGCTTTGGGGTCGTGAGCGTCGCGGGCGGTTCTATTTGGGCGGAAAGTCGAAGGTGGCGTGCTCCGAGTCCGCTGGTGAAGGCCTCCTTCACCAAGTTCGGGTTGGTGAAGGGAGCCTTCACCCAGCTCTGCGTGGTGAGCTAGGCCCTCATCCGGCGGATCCCGGGTGGTGCGAAGGATTCGCGTCGTCCAACGCCGCAAATCCTTCGCACCACAGCCAGCGTTCCTCCAGTGGAGTCAGAGGTCGTGAGTGGTATTGCCGGTTAGAACCGGCGTAAACACTCACGACCCCTTTAACGCGTGGCGCGGATTTTCGCGCTGCCCAGCACGACGTCGCCCTTGTACAAAACGACGACCTGGCCCGGCGCGACGCCCTTCAACGGCTCGCGCAGCTGGATCGTGACGTCGTCGCCATCGGCCTCGGCGACCGCCTCGACGATGCCGCCGTGCGCGCGGACCTGGATCGTGCACTCGGTCGGGCCGTCGAGCGGCCGCTCGCTCGGCCAGATCGGGCGGTCCGCCTCGATGACGTCGACGCCGAGGTTGTCCGCCGAGCCGACCTTCACGGTGCCCGAGACGGGCTCCAGCGAGAGGACGTAGCGCGGGCGGCCGTCGGGCGCCGGCGCCTCGATGCCGAGGCCCTTGCGCTGACCGATGGTGAAGCCGTGCACGCCGGTGTGCTGACCGAGTACCGCGCCGGTCTCGGCGTCGATCAGCTGGCCCGGGGCCTGGCCGAGGCGCTTCTCCAGGAAGCCCTTGGTGTCGCCGTCGGGGATGAAGCAGATGTCGTGACTGTCCGGCTTGTTCGCCACGGACAGGCCACGGCGGTCGGCCTCGGCACGGACGTCGGTCTTCCACGAGTCACCGAGCGGGAACATCGAGTGCCGCAGCTGCTCCGGGGTGAGCGAGGCGAGCACGTACGACTGGTCCTTGCCGACGTCGACGCTGCGGCTCAGCGACGGCACGCCGTCCACAATGGACAGCTGGGCGTAGTGGCCGGTGGCGACGGCGTCGAAACCGAGCGCCATCGCCTTGTCCAGCAACGCCTCGAACTTGATCTTCTCGTTGCACGTGACGCACGGATTGGGCGTGCGGCCCGCGGCGTACTCGCCGACGAAGGTCTCGATGACCTCCTCGGTGAACCGCTCGGCGAAGTCCCAGACGTAGAACGGGATGCCGAGGATGTCCGCGGCGCGGCGCGCGTCGTGCGAGTCCTCGATCGTGCAGCAGCCACGGGAACCCGTGCGCAGCGTGCCCGGCTTCGCGGACAGCGCGAGGTGCACGCCGACGACATCGTGCCCGGCGTCGACGGCCCGCGCGGCCGCCACCGCCGAATCCACTCCCCCGCTCATAGCGGCCAAAACGCGCATTTGCTACACCTCCTGCTTTTGTTTACGCATACCCGCGAGACCTGCTTGCCTTGCTCTCGTGACGACGCCACCGATTTCCCGCGCGACGGCTTCGACGTCGGCGCGGGTCGAGGTGTGGCCCATCGAGAACCGCAGCGAGCCCCTCGCGGCCATCGGATCGGCGCCCATCGCCAGCAGCACGTGGCTGGGCTGCGCTACGCCCGCGGTGCACGCGGAGCCCGTCGAGCACTCGATGCCCTTGGCGTCGAGCAGCATCAGCAGGCTGTCGCCCGCACAGCCGGGGAACGTGAAGTGCGCCGTGCCCGGCAGCCCGTCGCGGTCGCCGTTGAGCACCGCGTCCGGCACCGCGCCCAGCACCGCGCCGACGAGCTCGTCACGCAGCTCGGCCAGCTCGATCGCCTTCTTCTCCTGCTGGTCGACGGCCACCCGGACGGCCGTGGCGAAACTGTGGATCGCGGGCACGTCGAGCGTGCCGGAGCGCACGTCGCGCTCCTGGCCGCCGCCGTGCAGCAGCGGCACGCAGGGCGTGTCGCGCGCGAGCAGCAGCGCGCCGACGCCGTACGGCCCGCCGAGTTTGTGGCCGGTCAGCGTCAGCGCGCTCGCGCCGCTGACCGCGAAGTCGACCGGGATCGCGCCGACCGCCTGGACGGCGTCGGTGTGCAGCGGGATGCCGTGCTCGGCGCAGATGGCGGCGAGCTCGGCGATCGGGTTGACCGTGCCGACCTCGTTGTTGGCCCACATGACGGTGACCAGCGCCACACTGCCGGGGTCCTCGGCGATGGCGGCGCGCAGCGTCTCCGGGCTGACGCGGCCGTGCTCGTCGACCTCGAGCCAGGTGATCTCGGCTCCCGAGTGCTCGACCAGCCATTCGACGGTGTCCAGCACGGCGTGGTGCTCGACGGCGCTGGCGAGGATCCGGGGCTTCTCACGGGCCCAGAAGATGCCCTTGACCGCGAGATTGTCGCTTTCGGTGCCGCCGGCGGTGAAGATCACCTCGGACGGCCGCGCGCCCAGCGAGGCGGCGATGACCTCGCGGGCCTCCTCGACCATCCGGCGGGCCCGCCTGCCCGAGGAATGCAGCGACGAGGCGTTGCCCACTGTGGACAGCGCCTCGGTCATCGCCGCTATGGCTTCGGGCAACATGGGGGTCGTCGCCGCGTGGTCGAGATAGGTCATCGCCCACCCAGGATAGTCGCACTGGGCTCAGGCTTTTTCCGGCCACCGTCCGGTGAGGAAAACACCCGAAAAGGCGACACCGATCGTGATCAGCGCCAGCACGGCCATCGCCGGTCCCGGATGCTCGGCCGAGGCCAGCGCGGCCAGCAGCACACCGCCGATCCCGATCAGCAGCGCCGAGCCCACCCAGTCGACCAGCTGGAGCGCGGAAGTGTTGAACCCGCGCTCGTTTTCCGGCGAGTAGCGGTAGAGCAGCACGGAGATGGCGGGCATCGCGATGCCCATCCCGGCGCCGCCGATGGTGCAGACTGCGAACGCGATCCAGCCGGGCAGCCACGGCTGGCTGACCAGCAGGAACCCGATCAGGCCCAAGCCGACCAGCGCGAACCCCAGCCGCAGCGAGTTCTCCCTCGACCAGTCCGGGTACCGGCCCTGCACCGCGGAGCCGGCCGACCAGCCGAGCGCGGTCAGCGTCAGCGGCAGCCCGGCCATCGACGGGCTGTAGCCGTGCACGGCGGACATGGTCAGCGGCAGGAACGCCTCCATCGAGGCGTACGCGGCGGCGATCAGCCCGCGCGCGGCGACCACGGTCGGCAAGCCACGCCTGCCAGTCAGCGTCCCGGCGGGCAGCAGCTTCCGCAGGGCGACGGCGAGCACGGCCAGCGCCACGGCGCCGTAGCCGAGCGCGACGAGTGAAGGATGCTGCGCCGCCCAGCTCAACGCGGCGATGCCGAGTGCCGTGGCGACCGCGGCAGGCACACTCGCGCGCGCCTGCCGTTCACCGGGCGCGTGCGGCGGGAGCCGCCGGGTGACCACGACCAGCATCGCCGTGCCGACCGCGACGAACGGCACCAGCCCGAGGAACACCCACCGCCACCCGAAGTGAACGGTGACCAGCCCGCCGACGAACGGCCCGAGCACGGCGGGCAGCACCCACGCCGCCGCGGTGGCCGCGTACATCACCGGCCGCTCACGGTCGGTGTAGGTGAGCGCGATCAGCAGCGAGAAGGCGACCAGGAAGAACCCGGAACCGACACCCTGCAGCACCCGCCCGGCCAGCAGCGTGGCCATGTTCTGCGCGCTGCCCGAAAGCAACAGGCCCGCGACGAAGACGACCAGCCCGCCGAGCAGCGCGGGCACCGGGCCCTTGCGGTCGCCGAGGCGTCCGGACAGGACGGTCGCCACCACGCTGGCGACCAGGAACCCGGTGAACGGCCACGAGTACAGGCTCTGCCCGTGCAGCGCGGCGACCATGGTCGGCATGGCGGTCGCCACACCCATCGCCTCGAACGCCACCAGCGTGACGAGCAGCAGGAGGCCGGCGGTGGTGAAGCGGTGCTCCGGCGTCCACAGCACGCCCTTCTTGGGCGGTGCCCCCAGTGTGTCGGTCATGGTCCCCAGCCTGGTACCTCGACCGGGGTGGAGGTCAAGCCGTTAAGGGCTCGTGAGTGGTACGGCCGGGTGTAAACGGGCGGGCCAAGAACGCAC
>NZ_JBHWEB010000013.1:123262-128137 GCF_042734395.1 Amycolatopsis sp. NPDC059657
TGGTCCGGGGCGGGGGTGGGTTTTCACCGGTTAGGGGGCGGGTGTGTGGCCGGGCGGTTACCCCCCGGCCGTACCACTCACGACCGTTAGCGGGAGGCGAGGACCTTGCGCGGGGTGCGCTTGCGGGCGGGGATGCGGACGGTGCCGAGTGCCGAGTGCACGGCGGACTCCGCGAGCGCGGCGAGTTCGTGGCGGTCGACCGCGCGGCCTGGCGCGATCTCCGGGCAGATGAACAGCTCCAGCACCAGCCCGCGCAGCGCGGCGACGCGGTTCAGCGAGGCGATGAGCGACTCGGGCCCGATGAACGCAGGGCGGCTCGTCTCGCGGCCGTCGGCGAGACGGAAGCGCAACGCGACCGGCCGCACCGGCACACCGCCGTCGATGGCGGCCTGGAAGGTCGCCGTCGTGAAGCGGCCCGAAGCGAGGCCGCACCAGGTCGTGCCTTCGGGCGTCACACTCACCAGAGATCCGGAACGCAGGGCCTCGGCGAGTTCGGCCATGGTGCCCGGAAGCGTCGAAAGCCGTTCCCGGTCAAGGAAGATACTGCCGCCCCGGCGGACCAGGGTGCCCAGCAGCGGCCAGGAGGCGATCTCCTTCTTGGCGAGTGCGCGCATCGGGCGGACCGCGTTGATCGCGACGATGTCGAGCCACGAGATGTGATTGTTGACCACCAGCGCGCCACGGCCGGACGCGAAATCGTCGGCGCCGTGCACGAGCAGTCGGACGCCGAACGCGCGCAGCACGCCACGGAAGATCAGGCGCACCAGGCGTTCGCGGGCGAAGCCGCGCAGCGCGAACATCACCGGGGCGGCCAGCAGCGCGAGCAGTAGCACGCCGATCGCGCCGCCGAACCGGAAGATCCGGCGCGGCAGTGAGACCGTCGGCTCGCCTTCGGTGAGGCAGCCGTCGCCACACGGCGAGGTGGGCATCCAGGCGTGCCTCACTGGACACCCAGGAAGAACTTGAGGTAGCGCTCGTCGATCTTCTGCAGGTCGAGCAGCACGAAGAAGTCGGCGACCCCGAAGTCCGCGTCGAGCGCGGGCGGGCCGCACACCTGGGCGCCGAGCCGCACGTAGCCCTTGATCAACGGCGGCAGCACGGACCGGGCCGGGCGCTCGACATCGTCAGGGTTCCACGGGTGCAGCGGCGAGACGCGCAGCGACTCCGACGAGAAGTGCTTGGTGCGCAACACATCCCAGACACCGGCGGCATAGCTGCCACCGTCCACGAGCGGGACGGAGGCGCAGCCGGCGAGGTAGCGGTGGCCGGACAGGAGCATGTAGCGCGCGATGCCCGCCCACACCAGGCTGACGACGGCGCCGCTGCGGTGGTCGGGGTGCACGCACGAGCGGCCGGTCTCGACCAGAGAGGAGCGCATGCCCGAAAGCGCGGTCAGGTCGAACTCGCTGTCCGAGTACAACTGTCCGGCTGAGACGGCCCGGTCGGGCGGCAGCATCCGGTAGGTGCCGACGATCTCGCCGGTGTTGTCGTCACGGACGACCAGGTGGTCACAGAACTCGTCGAACCGGTCCACGTCGAGCCCGTCGACGAGCGAGTTGAGCGTGGCGCCCATCTCCTCGGCGAAGACGTGGTGGCGAAGTCTTTGCGCGGCAAGAACTTCGGCGTTGTCGTTGGCTACGAGAAGTGAATACCGGGGCGCATCGGCCGGGAGCTCGACACCCGCCTGATCAGTGCTGACGAGTAGCTGTGACGACGTCATGCCATAGGTGTACGCCTGGCTTAGAAACAGCTGAGAGAGCGATCCGATGTCCGGTCAATGCACTTCGGGTTAATTGCCGGTACTTGATAAAGGAAATGGGGCGGTCCCGTTAAGGAACCGCCCCATCCAGGTGAACAGCGCAGGTCTAGCCCTTGCGGGCGGTCACCGCTTCGGTCAGCTGCGGCGCGACGTTGAACAGGTCGCCCACCACGCCGAAGTCGGCGATCTCGAAGATCGGCGCCTCCGCGTCCTTGTTGACCGCGATGATCGTCTTCGAGGTCTGCATGCCGGCGCGGTGCTGGATCGCGCCGGAGATGCCGAGCGCGATGTACAGCTGCGGCGAGACCGTCTTACCGGTCTGGCCGACCTGGAACTGCGCCGGGTAGTAGCCCGAGTCGACGGCCGCGCGCGACGCGCCGACAGCGGCACCGAGCGAGTCGGCCAGCTTCTCGACGACGTCGAACTTCTCCGCCGAACCGACACCGCGGCCACCGGAGACGACGATGGACGCCTCGGTCAGCTCGGGACGGTCGCCGCCGACCAGCGGCTCGACGCCGACGATCTTGGCGGACTTGGCCGCGTCGATCGCGGGCAGCTCGACGGTTTCCTCGGCCGCGGCGCCCTCCGCGGGCTCCGCCTCGACGCCACCGGGGCGCACCGAGATGATCGGGGTGCCCTTGGCGGCTTTGGCCTTCACCGAGAACGCGCCACCGAAGATGGACTGCTCGACGGTGCCGTCGGAGTTGACGCCGACGACGTCGATGAGCAGACCGGAGTCCAGGCGCGCGGCGAGGCGGCCCGACACCTCCTTGCCCTCGGCGGTCGCGGCGACGAGCACGGCGGCAGGGGAAGCCTGCTGCGCCAGCACGTGCAGCGCGTCGACCTTCGGGGTCACCAGGTACGAGGCGGCCTCATCGGACTCCGCTACGTAGACCTTGGCGGCGCCGTAAGCGGCGAGCTGCTCCTTCACCTTTCCGGCGGTACCGGGCGAACCCACGACCACCGCGGACGGCTCACCGAGCGCGCGAGCGGCGGTCAGCAGCTCGAGGGTGACCTTCTTGACCGCGCCGTCAGCGTGGTCGACGAGAACGAGAACTTCAGCCATGTTTTGTCAACTCCCTCAGATGAGCTTCTGACCGACGAGGTACTCGGCGACCTTGGTGCCGCCGTCGCCTTCGTCCTCGACCCGCTGCCCCGCGGTGCGCGGCGGCTTCGGCGAGGCTTCGACGACAGAGGACCACGCGTTGCCGAGGCCGACCTCGCCGGCGTCGACACCGAGGTCGGCGACGGAGAGCGTTTCGACCGGCTTCTTCTTGGCGGCCATGATGCCCTTGAAGGACGGGTATCGCGGCTCGTTGATCTTCTCGGTCACGGAGACCAGCGCGGGCAGGCTCGCCTCGAGGTGCGTGAGGCCCTCGTCCGCGGTCTCGCGCTTGACCTTGACGGTGGTGCCGTCGACGGACAGCTCACGCGCGTGGGTCAGCTGCGGCAGGCCGAGCAGCTCGGCGACGATCGCCGGGACGGCGCCACCGCGGCCGTCGGAGGCCTCGTTACCGGCGATGACCAGGTCGACGCCCTCGATCTTGCGGATCGCGGCGGCGATGACCTTGGCCGTGGCCAGCAGGTCGGAGCCGTGCAGCGCGTCGTCGGTGACGTGGATGGCCTTGTCCGCGCCCATGGAGAGGGCCTTGCGGATGGCGTCGGTGGCGCGCGACGGGCCGACGGCGAGCACGGTGACTTCGCCTTCACCGGCTTCCTTGATCTTGAGCGCCTCCTCGACGGCGCGCTCGTTGATCTCGTCGAGCACCGCGTCGGCGGACTCACGGTCGAGGGTGTGGTCGGATTCGGAGAGCTTGCGCTCCGAATAGGTGTCAGGCACCTGCTTGACCAGGACAACGATGTTCGTCATGGGTCTTCTTCGACCTCCCGCTATTACGAAGCTCTACTTCGGCGAAGGTTATGGCCTTTGACGCCTGCTGGGAGCCCCTAGGTGACCTCATTCACCCCTAAGCGCTGTTTACCGGGACCATCGTCCCAATAGTTTCCGAGTACCACCCAACGGAACCGATCCGGTAACCCGGTTGGCCCAACACTGGGCTACACGGAGTAGGCCGTCAGGGGTTAACCTCCGTGCCCATGCCCGCCCACGTCGCCGTGATCACGGACTCCACCGCTTGCCTACCCGAACACCTGGCCGCCCAGTGGGGCGTCGCCGTCGTGCAGGTCCAACTGCAGGTCGGGGCCACTATGGACGACGAGCACCGGATCGGCAGACAGGACTTGATCGACGCCATGAAGGCGGGAACGCCGGTCACGACGGCGCCGCCGGACACCGGCGCGTTCTTCTGGGCGTTCCAGGAAGCCGCGAGCTCCGGCGCGAGCTCGGTGGTCAGTATCCATCTGTCGGGACGGATGTCCGCGACCGTCCAAGCCGCCCGCGAAGCCGCGCAGCAGGTACGCATCCCCGTCCACGTGCTGGACAGCCAGACGACCGGGATGAGCCTCGGCTTCGCCGCGATCTCGGCCGCGCGCGCCGCCGGCGCGGGCGCGCAGGCGCGTCGTGTCATCGACGCCGCGGAGCAGCGCTTCCGCACCAGCACGGAGTTCATCTACGTCGACACCCTCGAATACCTGCGCCGAGGCGGCCGGATCGGCGGCGCGCAGGCGTGGATCGGCACGAAGTTCGCCATCAAGCCCGTGCTGACCGTGCGCGGCGGCGAAGTGGCGCCACTGGCCCGCGTTCCCGGTGCGCGACGGGCGATCTCGAAGATGACCGATCTGGCCATCGCCGCCGCCGGCAGCCAGCCGGTGGACATCGCGGTCACCCGCTTCGGCTCGGACGAGCGCTTCGCCGAACTGTCCGCAGACCTGGTAAAACGCATCCCGAACGTGCACGAGAGCCATCTCGTCGAGGCCAGCGCGATCATCGGCGCGCACGTCGGGCCCGGCGCGCTGGGCATCACCGTTTCGCCCGTTGGCGGCTAGGGCGTGTCTCGTGGATCTTGTGCGTGGGAGTCGTGATCCGGGTGGTCGCTGGCGGTACCGCGAGGTCACCCTCGTACCACCGGGTAAACCGGTGTTATAACGGGGGCCCCCCCCCCCCCCCCCGCGCCGCTAAACAGTTCAAAAAAAACACCAACCCCCCCAAACACCCC
>NZ_JBHWEB010000014.1:0-72127 GCF_042734395.1 Amycolatopsis sp. NPDC059657
AACACCCCTCCCTGGTTTGGGCGGGGGGGTTGTTTTTTTTTAATCTCTCCGCGGTTGTGGGGCCGGCGGTTTTAGAACCGGCCGTACCACTCACGACTACTTCAGGTCCCGTCCGTCGCCCTGATGGCGTCGAGAAGGCCACCCGCCGGGTGCCGCATCCGCTCGATGTACCCGGGCGTGAACAGCAAGTCCGGGCGCGACGGCAGCTTGGGGAAGATCTCGTCCTCGCCGAGGCTCCCGTCGAACAGCGCCTCCGTGCCCAGGTAGGCCGGGTTGAAGACCTCCTCGGGCCGGTCGTAGATCCGGTGCAGGCGGTTCATCGAAACGGTCCAGTATGCCAGGTAGAAGGTGGCCGGCTCCGGCGCCACCTCGCCGTTGTCCAGCGCGCCCGGCAGTTCGGCGTGCTGGGCGTCGTACGGCCCGCTGATCGGGGCGAGCCCCCGCAACCGCGAACCGGGGTCGGCGCCGTCACGCAGAGCCTTCCCAAGCGCCATCGCCGCCTGGCCACCCTGCGAAAACCCGGTCAGATAGACGTCGCGGTCGAGCTTGCGGTGCTGCCGCGCGGCGAACTCGCGCGCGGCGCGAAGCAAGTCCGCCGACGCCGTCGCCTCGGACGCCTTGTCGGCATAGGGATGGAACCCTGGCCCGGCGCCGAGGCCGAGGTAGTCGGGCGCGACCGCGGCATACCCGGCCGACGCGATCAGCAGTACGGCGGGCCGGTCCATGGTCTCGGGCGTCATCGATGCCACGTCCGCGCGACCGGTCCTGGTGCCATGGGCGTAGGAGACGACCCGCAGCGGCCCTGACCGGCGCGGGAACGCGACGAGACCGCTCGCGGTCGTCGGGCGGCCGTTCACGTCGATCGTCCGGTAGACGACGCGGTGGACGTCGACGCCGTACTTGGCCCGGCTGTCGGAGAACGGGCCGAACGCGCCCTTCAGCTCGCCCTGGCCGAGCGTCTGGACCAGCTCATGGCTGACGAGCGTGCCACGTACCTGGTGACCCGCGGCGGCCACCGCGGGCGTCGTCAGCAGCAACCCGGCCGCGAGCACCGCCGGACCACCTTGGTGCGAAGTTTTTTCATGCGTCCAAGCCTGGTGCGCGCACTCTTCCGGCCACATCCGGTGAACCGGAGGGCCTGAGGTAGGGACCGCCCTACGCCCGCGGTTCTCACGCCGTGCGAAGCACCCCGAGTCCCGACCATCGGCTTGTTGACCAGGTCCATTCGCTATCGCATTCTATACATCATATATCAGCTCAGCATGCTCGAAAGCCAATGGAGGCGTTCGCATGACCAGTGGCAGCTCTCGCCGCGACTTCCTGAAGACAGCGGGGATGGCCGGCGGCCTCCTCGCCACGGGCGCGCTCTTCGGCACCTCGGCCGCGCAGGCCGTGCCCGCGCTCGCCGGCCCGGCCGCCACACCCGCCGCCGACCCGTGGGACCAGGTGCCGGTCATCCTCGCCAGGATCATCCCGCCGACGTTCCCGGTCAAGACTTTCAACATCCTCGACTACGGCGCCAAGGGCGACGGCAAGGTCGACTGCACGAAGGCGTTCAAAGACGCGATCGCCGCGTGCAACGCCGCAGGTGGCGGCCGGGTGCTCGTGCCGGCGTCCGGCACGTACAAGACCGGCGCGATCCACTTCCTGTCCAATGTGGAGCTGAACGTGGCCGCGGGCGCGACGGTCAAGTTCAAGACCGACGCCGCCTCGTACCCGATGGTGTCGACCCGCTGGCAGGGCATCGAGTGCATGAACTTCTCGCCGTTCATCTACGCGTACGGCCAGACCAACGTGGCGATCACCGGCGGCGGCACGCTCGACGGCGACGCGAAGAACGGGCCCTGGTTCGGCTATGACGACAAACGCGGACCCGACTGGGACAAGCTGCAGAAACAGGCCGTCGACGGCGTGCCGGTGGCCGACCGCAAGTACGGCAGCGGGCACTACCTCAAGCCCAACATGATTCAGTTCTACAAGTGCAAGAACATCCTGATATCGGATGTTTCGATCAAGAACCCGGCGATGTGGACCATTCACCCCGTGCTTTCGCAGAACGTGACCGTGAAGAACGTCAAGGTCTACAGCCGCGGCGCGATGGTCGACGGCTGCGACCCCGAAAGCTGCTCGGACGTCCACATCACCGGCTGCAGTTTCGACACCGGCGACGACGGCACAGTGATCAAGTCCGGCCGTGACACCGACGGCCGCCGCGTCGGCGTGCCCAGCGAGAACATCGTCATCGAGAACAACGACTACTACGGCCGCTGGGGCGCCATCACCATCGGCAGCGAGATGTCCGGCGGGGTGCGCAACGTTTTCGCGCAGGACAACCGGATTCACACCGGTTCGTCCTACAAGTCCTTCTATGGCGTCTACCTCAAGACCAACAAGCGCCGGGGCGGCATTATTGACGGCATCTACGTGCGGCGGCTCTCCGGTGGCCCGTGCGATCGCGGCGGCGTGTTCGTCGACATGAACTACAGCCTCACCGGGCCCGGTTTCGGCGCCATCGTGCACCCGAAGGTGCGCAACATCTTCATCGAAGACGTCAAACTCGACGACTCGCCGTTCGCGGTGAAGATCAACGGTTCAGCCGACAGCCCGCTGGAGACGTTCCACGCCACGAACTGCACCTTCACCAAGATCGATACCGCGAAACCGTCAATCAGCAACGCGAAGGACGTGGTGTTCACCAACGTCAAGGTGAACGGCAAGCCGGTGTAGTGCTTGGCATCCGCAGGCCGGCAGCCGGAACAGTTGGTCGTGTCAAACGGAATTCCTGGCGGAAATTCACAGACCGGCGTTCAAGCACACTCCGAAAGCACTCGATTACCGACTGCTGGCCATGCGCCAATACCTACCGCCGAATGGTCGAACGAGCCTTAGAAGTTCTGCACGTATTTTGGGATAGAGGAGGCCATTGCTACTCCTGAGCCGCCATCGCGAATTACCATGACCCACGGCATCGCGCCAAGCATTCATGGAGCGAGGGGCACATGGGACTCAGACTGCTTGGTCCACCAGAACTGGTCGTGGGAGACCGGTCTCTGGACCTGGGGGGACCAAGGCAGCGCGTGGTTTTGTCCATGCTGGCCTTGAACGCGAACCGGGTCACCCCGGTCGAGCAGCTGATCGACGCGGTCTGGGACACCTCGCCGCCGTCGACGGCACGCGGGCAGATCCAGATCTGCATCTCCGCGCTGCGCAAGCTTTTCGGTGACAACGGGCAGCCGGGCGCGATCCGCACCCGGCCGCCAGGCTACCTGCTGGAAATCGCACCGTCCGACCTGGACAGCGAGGAATTCGCAGCGCAGGTCCACGCCGCGCGCGAGCATTCCGAGGCCGGGAACACCAGTGAAGCCGCGGAAACCCTACGCAGAGCGCTCGCGCTCTGGCGCGGCCCCGCACTCGCCGGGATCCCCAGCGATCTCGTGCAGCGCGGGGCCGCTCTCTTGGAGGACCGAAGATTCGCGGCCGTCGAGGAACGCGTCCGGCTCGACCTGGCGCTCGGCAGGCACGAGCGGCTCAGCGGCGAGATCCAGGCGCTGATCGACGACAACCCACTGCGTGAACGTCTCTACGGCTTCCTCATGCTCGCGCTCTACCGCGCGGGCCGCCAAGCCGAAGCACTCGAAGTCTGCCGCCGCGCGCGGGCCACCCTGATCGACGAGGTCGGCATCGAACCCGGCCAGGAGCTGCAGAAACTCGAACGTGCGATCCTCAATCGCGACCCCGGCCTCAACCTCCGCGAAGCGCCGGCCCCCGAGCCCGCGCTCGCCGCGCTTCCCACTTCTCCCGCCGAAGAACACCGCCCGCCGGCGCCCGCCGAGCAGCTCGTCGCGCCGCGCCAGCTTCCCGCCAGCATCGCCGACTTCACCGGCCGCGAGCGGCATTTGTCCGAGATCAAGCAGATCCTCGCCGACGACCCCGACCCGTCGATGGCGTCCTACGCGGTCCGCATCGTGTCCATTTCGGGCAAAGGCGGCGTCGGAAAGTCCAGTTTGGCCATCCGGGCGGCACACGAGCTCGCCGAGACCTTCCCGGACGGTCACCTCTACGCCGATCTGCAGTCCCCCAACGACGACGACCGCACCGCGAAGCTGCTCGCCCGTTTTCTACGCGCGCTCGGCGTAGCGGGTACGGCCGTGCCGGAAGACCTGCAAGAACGCGCCGAGCTCTACCGGAGTCGCTTGGCCAGCAAACGTTTGCTCGTGGTGCTCGACGACGTCACGAGCGAGGAGCAGGTGGTCCCGCTGCTGCCCGGCAGCCCGAGTTGCGCGGTCATCACGACCAGCCGGGCCAGATTGTCCGGCCTGTCCGGCGCGCACTGGGTGGACGTCGACGTGTTCGACGCCGAGCAGTCACTGGAGCTGCTGGGCAACATCGTCGGCCCCGAGCGCGTGGAAGCCGAGCCGGAGTCCTCACTGGAGCTGGTCGATTTCTGCGACGGCCTCCCACTCGCGCTGCGCATCGCGGGCGCGCGGCTGGCCTCGAAACGGCACTGGCGGATCAGCGGCCTGGTACGCAGGCTGGGTGATGAGGCGAAGCGTCTCGACGAACTCGCCCACCGAGGCCTCGAACTCCGCTCGAACATCGGCCTGACGTATCGCAGCCTGAGCAACCAGGCACAGCGCCTTTTCCGCTTGTTCGCGCTGATGCGGGCCTCGGACTTCCCCGCGTGGACCGCGGCGGCGTTGCTCGACACCGATCTCGACGACGCCGAGGACATCCTCGAAACCCTCGTCGACGCCCAGGTTCTCGACACCGTCGAGTACCCGGCCGAACGCGTGCTGCGGTACCGGTTCCACAACCTCATCCGGGTCTACGCCTGGGAGCGGCTGGTCGAAGAAGAGACAGCCGCCGAGCGCGACGCCGCGCTCACCAGGGTCAGCGGCGCCTGGCTGTCGCTCGCGGAAACCGCCCACCGCAAGGAATACGGCGGCGACTTCACGATCCTGCACGGCGACGCCCCACGCTGGGAGCCACCCGAGCCCGCCGACACCGACACCGTCGGCAACCCGACGACCTGGTGGGAAACCGAACGCCGCGCACTGGTCGCGGCGATCCGCCAAGCGGCCGCCGCCGGTCTCGACGAGCTGTGCTGGGACCTCGCGCTCACGGCCGTGACCCTGTTCGAGTCCAAGGGCTACTTCGACGATTGGCGCGAGACGACACAGCTCGCGCTGGACCTCACCGAGCGCACCGGCAACCGCCGAGGCCACGCCGCGATGCTCTACTCGCAAGGCACGCTGCACATGTTCCAAAAGCGCCTCGACGAAGCCGAAAGGTGCTTCCGGGACGCCCTCGCGATCTTCGAGTCCGAAGGCGACCAGCACGGCGTCGCGCTGGTGCTCCGCAACGCCGCCTATGTGGACCGCGTGCACGAACAGCCCGAGGCGATGCTCGACAAGTACGCCAAGGCACTCGAGATCATGCGTTCGGTCGACGACCGCATCGGCGTCGCGCACGTGTTGTGCAGCCTCGCGAAGTTCCGCATCGACGAGGGCGACGCCGACAGCGCCCAGGAGATGCTCGACGACGCACTCACCATCTGCCAGGACGTGCACTGCCTGCGCGTCGAAGCCCAGGTCCTGTACCGCTTCGCCGACTTGTACGTGGCCGGCGACAAGATCGAGCTCGCCCGTCAGGCGCTCCACCGCGCGTTGCGCATCGTCCGCGACATCGGCGACCGCATCGGCGAGGCCTACGCGTTGTACGGCCTCGGCCGCGTCCGCCACCGCGAAGGCAGGCTCGACAACGCCGAGACCACCCTGGTGCACGCCCTGTCCTTGGCGAAGCGTGTCGGCGAGCGCCTCATCGAAGCGCAGTCGGAGTACGCACTCGGCGAGATCTCACTGGCCAGGGGCAACACCGCGGCAGGCGCCGAGCACCTCGCGGAAGCCCGCCGCCTCTTCGACGAACTCGGCTCCTCGTTGTGGCACGCCAAAACCCTGGTCCTCCTTTCCGAAGCCCACGCGGCCGAAGGTGACGTCATTTCGGCCAGCGGCGAGATCGACGAGGCGACCGAGTTGCTCCAGACGGTCGACTCGGCCGAGTCCGTCCGCTGGCGCACCCAGCTCGAAACGGCCCGCCGAGCCTTGCTCACGAACGGAGCCGTCGACGCCTGATCACCGGATCAGCCAATCCAAGGCCTGAGCCGGACTCCCGAACTTGTCCCCGATCACCACCCCATGCTCGAACGGCTTCCGGTAGTCGAACTCGGCCCGCGCCCGCACGGCATGCGCGAGCCCGTGCGTCTGCGCGACCAGATATTCGACGCACCCGTCGCGCACCCGCCAGAACCGCATGCCGGCGAGCCTGCCGTAATCGTCGACCTCGGGCAGTGGCCGGAAACCGGCCAGCCGCAACCGCTCCCCGAACTCGGCCATGTCCACCTGATCAACATTACCACAAAGTGGCCTACGCCACCTCAGGTGAGCTGATCGAGCATCTCGTAAGCCTTGGCCACCAGAGTGTCCGCGCGCCCCTGCGCGACATTGATGTACCGCTCGTGCCCTGGTTCCCCCGAAAACGAGAAAACGTAGCGTCCGTATTCGGTGTCGTAGAACGTGCAGCAGCTGTCGCCGGTCCGCCGGTACGCGTGCACCCCATCGCGAAAACCGGCGTAAATCTGGCCACCCCCGGTTCGCGGCAACGCCACGAGGTCGAGCACCTGGCGCACGTCCCGCCGCGGCGGCGCCCCGTCGATCGCCTCGCGCAGATCCGACTCAGGCACCGATATCCCCCATCCGCCCCCGGCGGGAACGTCGGGTAACTCCAGCACCAGATCCTCGGCCAACGCGTCCGCCCTGGCGCGCCTGAGCAACACCTGGCCGCTTTCCGGCACGTAGCAAGCGAACACCGCGGCCCGTCCGATCGCCGCGACCTGCAAGCGGTACCGAATGGTCGGCGATTCGACCACTGCGGAGAACTCGCGGCTGCCCCGTCCGAGCACGACAAGTGTCCCCTCGAACTCCTCACTCAGCCGCTCGCCGTCCCAAAACCCTTCCGCGGCAAGCGTTTCCAAGACACGGTCACGCTGGAGGCGCTCCTCGTCGGGACTGCGCCACACCGGCTCCGGCTCGATCAGCACTGGCAACGGCACCCGAGCGATCGCAGCGCCCAGCACGAGGCATTCAACCGGGAGCAGGACCTCTCTGTGGATGACCAGCATCACGCACCGATGACCGGCGGCGAAGTCTTGGGCAGCTCACCGACGAACGCGTCGTCCGGGTCTTCCTCGATCAGGTAAGCGGGCCGCTCGTGCTCGCCGTCCTCTTCCTTCTGCCCACGCCCCATCGGCGCGCCACCCATCCCGGGCGCCCCCGGCTTCCCCGCGATCGCCCCAGGCCGCGCGGCCGCGGGCCCCTGCTGGCCGAAAGTGCCCACACCGGACCCTTTCCCGCCACCGAGGTTCCCTTGTCCGCCCGGTTTACCGGTCCCCGCTCCCCCGCGCGACGAGTCGTACCCGCCACCACCGGGCACCCCTCCCCCGACCGGGAACGCGCCAGGCCCATTGCTCGGTCCGTTCGGGTTCCCATAGCCGGTCGGCGTGTAGGTCGGATCCTTGGGCGGAATCCCGCCAGGAGTGTTCGGCGGCAAGTACTCCGTCGGCGTCGTCTGCGACGGCTTGGTGTCGGCAGGTGTGTGCGTCTTGCCGTCCCCATCGCTGCCGGACTGTTCGCCCGGCTTGTGTTCACCGGGCCTGTTTTCGCTACCCGTGGGACCATTGGCGTCCTGCGACCCGCTGACGTCGTGACGACTGCCGCCACCCGGAGGCGGCACGGTCTCGCCGCCGGTCTCATCGGTCCGCTTGCGCCCAGGTCCCGGCTGCCCCGGTCCAGGGCCGGGCCCCGGCCCAGGCCCGTCGTCGACCTTCGGCTGGATGTCGGCCCCACTCGCCGGCAACCCGAGTTCCCCGTACTGCTGCGGCCATTGCCCGGAGTTGTCGGTGGACTGGTCGTGATAGGTGCTGTAGCTGTCGACGACCCGCTTGGCCTTCTCGTCCCACTTCGCGATCTCATCGGACCGATTCGACAGGAACGAAAGCGGCGTCCCGCTCACCCAGTCATCCGAAGGCCGCTCGCCGAGATCACCCACGGAGTCGACGGTGCTCTTCAACGGCTGGTACGAATTGCCCTGGCCGGTGTACAAGTTCTGCGCTTTCGCCAGGTGCTCGCCACTGACCTGGGAGGCCTGGACCAGCGGCCCGGCACCGGAGTACGCCTTGCCCGCGGCGTTGCCTTCCCAGTGCTGCTCCATCGCACCCTGGAGTTGCCGCATCTCCTCGGCGATCTCTTGATGTAGCTGCGACATCTTGGCGGCCTGGTCACTGCCCGAGAAGAGACCGCTCGGCCCTTTGCCCGCCTTGACGAGCGCGACGATCTGCGGTGCGTTGTACTCGGTCACTTGGCCCCCTTGATGGTGGCGATCGCCGCCTCCGCGGCCTTCTGCACCAGCTGGCACGCGTTCTTGAGGTGCGGCGAGCTCCGAGGCAAGGTCGACATGACCGTCAGCACTTCATCGTTCCTGACACCGACGATCAACGTGCACGAGCCATCGGCCCTGCCGTCTGAAATATCGGAAAAAACCGCGGGGTACCCGGCGATGGCGGGCGCTACCTCGAAGTAGCCCGGGTCGCCTGGCGCATGGTTCTGGTAAGGATCCCGCAGCCCGTTACCGCGAACGAAACCGAAGGAGATGGTGTTGCGGCTGCCGTCTCGCCATCCGCAAATGGGCAGGTCGGTGGCGCCAGGCCCCTTGTCCGTCGTGGTCAGGTTCGCGAGCTGGCTCGCTTGATCCTGGCTGAGCACAGCACACGGGTCCTGCTCGAACCTGGTCACCTCGAGAGGAGCCTCGACCTGGGGCACATCCACGGCCGCCCCATTGGTTCGAGAAGACGGCACCGATGGAGCGGTTGACGCGCTACCCGGGGTCTTCGGTGAGCACGATGCCAAAGTGAGGCCGACGGCCACCATGACCAAACCCTGAGCCAACGTGCGCATCAACGATCCCGCCTGTGCTTGTTCATCGTGTTCGCTGCAGCCTGGTTCTGCCGATCCGTCGCCTGAATGGCCTTGTTCAACGCCTCGACGTAACCTTCCGCGTATTGCCGCTGCGCACGGACGCTCTCCAAATACGTGTCCGCGTGCGCTTTGGCCGCCTTCATCTGCAGGCCGCTCGCCTCGTCTTCAGCTGGCTGGGGCAGCGTGACGAACTGGCGCCCCTGCTGTTCCAGCTTGCTGAGCTTGTCGGCGATCGACTCCCACTTGGGCAGGAGGGCGCGCATGGCGGCGACGTCCATCTTGTAGCCGCCGCCCGAGGCCGCCGCGTTCGCGGCCGCGTCTTCGGCGTCGCGGCGTTTGTACATGGCGACCGTGCCCATGTTCATGCCGCGGTCGGCTTGCGCGTCCTGACTCTGACGCCTGGCCTGCTCTTCCGGCGAAAGGTAGCCCGCTCGCCCGGAAGCCGCCTGGTCAGGCGCTTGCGATCTGTCCGGCTCCGCCATTCCCGAATACCCCTCCCACGTCAGAGCGCCTCCACGGTACTACGACGTCGATCACCACGGGTGCGGTTCCCGTGAAATCGTCATCACGGTGCGTCACCCTTTCTTGATGGTCACGATCGCGGCCTCGGCGGCTTTCTTCACCGCCTCGCACGACCCCCGGCTACTGGGGGAGAAAGAGGAGCCGAGGTCCGACTCGACGGTCATGATCTCGTCGTTCCGGACGCCGACGGTCAGCGAACACCTGCCGAGTTGCCGCTGGTCCGCCTTGCCCGCGTACACGGCCGGGTAGCCAGCGAGGGTCGTGGGTTCGAAGTAGCCGGTGCCCGGACGCTGGTTCGTATACGTGTCACGCAAGCCGCCACCGCGGGCGAAGGTGATCCGGACTCCGTTGAGGTGGTCGTCGCGCCACTGGCAGGCCGGGAGATCAGTCGTTCCCTGGCCCAGCTCGGACTTCACGAGCTTGTGGACTGCCCGAGCCTGCGCGGCGGTCAGCACAGCGCAAGGCTCTTTGTCGAACTTGCCCACTTCGAGCGGGCTGGAGACTTGGGGCACGTCCACAGCGGGCGCGCTGCTGGATGGCGGAGCCAGCTGAAGCGTGGAGCGGGGAGGTGGCGGAGGGGCGGGCGCCGGTTCGGCGGTGCAGCCCGCCAGGAACGCCAGAGCAAGAACAGAGAGCGTGCGCAGCATGGATCCCCCCTAGAAACTACGGGAGAACTCTAATCGCTCGACGTGACCGAGGGGGACGTCGCCGCCGGAACGACGTGGTCACGGAGCCGGGAAGACCGGGAATCCGCTCGGAACGGGGACTCAACCGGGCCGGCGAGTGGTCATCACCAGTGGGTGTCGTCGGAGCCCCAGTGGGTGTCGGCGACGCACTCGGTGCCGTTCCAGTGGGTGTCGGCGGCGCAGACCGGGTCACCGGCGGTGTTCCAGTGGGTGTCGGCCGAGGCGCTGGGGGCGAAGGCCGAGAGGAAGGCGAGGCCGGCGATGGCGGTGGCGGCTGCGGTGGCGGCGAGCTTGCGGGTGATGGTCATCTTCTTGCTCCTGTCTGGTGGTGTTTGCCCTGGTGGCGGGCTGAAACCAGTTGACAGGGGCGCGCCATCGATAGGCTTCTGGTGCGCTTTCGGGTCGGCGATAGCGGATCGATAGCGGGTCCAAAGGACGGCTGAGGAGAGTCATCTCCATCGCAATCACCCACCCGAGGAGAGGCAGTCGAGATGACCAGCCCAATCCTTCACCTCAGCACCGAAGAACTGTGGAGCGCGCTCGATGACATCAATCCGGTCGACGTGCTCGTCGAGCAGCTGATCGGCGGCGCGGGGTGGACGGCACAAGGACAACTTCATCCCTGGCCCGAGCCCGGTTCGATCCCGTCGGCGGAGCTGGCCATGTACGAGGAGTCGTGTACCGGGGCGAAATGCCTGATCCCGGTCTCGAGTCTGCGTCAGGTCCGCGCCGCGGCGCTGGCGACGGTCGCCGCCCGCGAGCTGCTGGCTCCCGGCGTGGTGACCGCCGCCGTACTGGGATCGGGGCTCGCGGCCCAGTTGCAGCTCACCGTCCTCGCCAAGCACGTGTCCGACGTCAGCCACGTCGCGGTGTGTGCCGGCAACGAGGGCGGCTGGGCACCGGTCGAGCCGAGGGTGCTCGACCAGCTCGACCTGGCCGGCATCGGCCTTTCCGTCACGGGCGGGGTGAACGAGGCGGTACTGGGCGCGAACCTGGTCATCGCCACGGACGCCGGGCTCGGGCGGCTGGAGATCGGACAGCTCGCGAAAGGAGCGGTGGTCGTCAACGCCGGGGGTGTGGACCTCCCGGATGCCGTCGTCGACGGCGTGGACCAGGTTTACGTCGACGACGCGAGCCTTCTCGAAGAGAACTCGCACCGCTATTTTGTGACGATGCACAGGGCCGCGCAGAGCACCGGCCCCCACCGCCAGAGGCGGTTCAAGGGGTGGCATCGCCGCCGCCTGATCGAAGCGGACCTCGGCGCACTGCTGAGCGGTTCGCACGCCGGGCGGCAACGCCTGGACGACGTCGTGCTGGTCGAACTGCTCAGCACGAACCTGCCAGACGCCCACCTCACCGCCAGACTGCACCGCGCCGCGCTGGACCGCGGGCTCGGCATGCGGGTTTCCGGATCATGAACCACAGGGAGAAGACCATGTCTGTTTGCCACACCCCCGGCTGCGAATCCAACGGCGACGCCGAGACGCCCCGCGAGGCGCTGCCCGGCCTGCAGATCTGCCTGGTCTGCCGCGACCGCCTCGAAAACGACCTCCTCGGATTGCCGAAACTGTACGACGACTGCGTCGACGTGCTCACTTTCGACCGCACCGTCAAGAAATCCGGCGAAGTGCGCACCGAGATGGTCGAGACGCTTTCTTCCTGGGCGAAGATGATCGTCGAAGAACGCGGCGTCCGCAGCCCGAACCTGAACGGGATCTGGCAGCTCAGCACTTTTCTGCTCATTCATTTCGACTGGCTCGTCAGGCACCCGGCGGCCGCCGAATTCGCGGGTCAGGTGGCCGGCTTGTCGCGGGCGGCGCACGCGGTCGTGCACCCCGACCCCGCGGGCTCCGCGTCCGGCCAGGACGAGGCGGAAATGCCCGCGCCGGAGGATGTTCCGAGACAGCACCGCCCGCACGTCGTCCGTCCTGACCAGTGGATGCTGCTGAACCGGAAGATCCAGCGGGCCAAGCGCGTCACGTGGCGAACACCGGGACGTGCGGCATGAAAAAAATGACCGGACAGCTCGAGTAAAACCGGCCGATCCGCCTTCCGAGCGGCGCCGAGAGATCTTTCTGCATTTCCCCGAAAAAGGCATGAGGGCTACCCTCATGCCTTTTTCGCATGCCCAAAACAATCTTGAAGAGAGTTGTTGACACCGAAGAGTCGCAAGTGTCATGCTTTCCCCACGGCACAATCATGCCCACTCACTCCCCTCACCCGAGAGGTTCCCCTTTATACATCAGGAGACCATCATGACCGCGACGCCTTCGCTGCGTGAACTGGCCGCAGTCCGTACGCATTACTGGGAACTGCTGGGCTCGCCGGTCACCATCGAAGTGCGGTCGCGACGGCTCCTGATCGCCACGGGTGACTCGCTCGACGCGATCACCATGCCGCCGGAGTTCGGCGAACAGGTGCTCGCGGGGCTGCGGATCGCGATGCTCGCCGGACCGGTCATCGCCGGCGACGCGAGCTGGACCTTCCTGACCAGGCCGGTGGTCACCCATTCGGTGCCGGCGGAGCTGGCTAGGCTGCGTGTCCACGCGATCCCGCACGGGGAACAGCTGGTGCTGCCCGCCAGCGAACACCAGTGGGTACTCGCGCCATCGCCACGCCAGCAACCGACGCTGTGGACGGCCGTCATCGGCACCGCCCGCCGCGCCGCGCACCACCTCGCCGCCGTCGAGCTTTCCGAAGCGGCGTAACGCAACCGACAAGGAGACTACAAAGCCATGGTGGCCGTCGACTTCTACTTCGACCCCGCGTGCCCGTTCGCCTGGATCACCTCGCGGTGGATCCTGGAGGTCGAGCAGCACCGGGACATCGACCTGCGCTTCCGGGTGATGAGCCTGGGCGTGCTCAACGAAGGCCGTGAGCTCGAGCCGTGGTACCGCGAGTTCTGCGACCGCGCCTGGGGTCCGGTGCGTGTCGCGATCGCGGCCGCCCAGCTCAAGGGCGAGCCGGTGCTGCGCGAGCTCTACACCGCGCTGGGCACCCGTATCCACAACGGTGGCAACAAGGACTTCGACGTGGTGATCAAGGAGGCGCTGGCCGAGGTCGGCCTGCCCGCCGAGCTCGCCGCCGCGGCCAAGAGCACCGAGTACGACGAGGCGCTGCGCAAGAGCCACCACGAGGGCATGGACCCGGTCGGCGAGGAGGTCGGCACCCCGACCATCCACATCGACGGTGTCGCCTTCTTCGGGCCGGTGCTGAGCAAGATCCCGCGCGGCGAAGAGGCGGCGAAGCTGTTCGACGCGGCGCGGACCATGTCGGAGTACCCGTACTTCTACGAGCTCAAGCGCACCCGCACCGGTGACCTGAACTACGACTAGCCCCAGATCCGCAAGACGAACGCCCTGTCCGGGATACCCGGGCAGGGCGTTCGTCGTTCCAGGAGGAGTATTCCCATGTTCTCAGTGCAGTCGCTGGTGCGGCACGGAAAAGTGGTCTGGCAGGGCGCCACGGAGCACGGGCGTGGCCACACCTCCCCCGCGGAACTGAGTATCGGCGAGGAGAACCTGCTCTTCGAGGCCAACGCGGAGGCCGTGCGCCGCCACGCGTTCACCGACGGCACGGCGCACACGGAGTTCCACATGTCGCGGGGGCAGCCGGTGCTGGTCGCGTTCGCGACCTGGGTGCCCGAGGACATCGCCGCGTTGTGGCACCTCGCGACCGGGGAACGGCTCGGCGAGGTGGAGCACCACCCGGCGCCGCGCCGCCGCGCCCGGCAGGTCTTCGTGGACAACACCGTGATCGGCCGTGTCGCACGGCTCGAACCCGTGCTGTCCAACGCACCGGCAGGCATCCGGGCGGAGTTGCCCGGTTCGATCCTGTTCGACGCGCCATTCGGCATCACGACGGACTGTTTCGTCGACCGCTTCGCCGCCTAGGGCGGGTCCGCCCACCGACCACGCTGATTCGAAGGGTCTCTTTGTCATGCCCGAAAACCTGTTGGAAGCACTGCGTTCCCAGCTCGACCGCACCGACGAGCGGTTGCTCGACATCCTGCGCACCCGGATCGGGATCTGCGTGGACATCGCGGAGTACAAGCGCGAGCACGACGTCCCGATGATGCAGCCGCACCGCATCGGCATCGTCCAGCGACGCGCAGCCCGTTACGGCGAGGCGAACGGTGTCGACACCGACTTCCTGCGCCGGCTCTACGACCTGATCATCGCCGAAACCTGCCGCGTCGAGGACCTCGTCATCGGCGTCCCGACCTCCTGAGAGGCCTGCGAATCATGCGCACCCTGCTGATCGACAACTATGACTCCTTCACCTACAACCTCTACCAGCTCCTCGGCGAGGTCAACGGCCAGGCGCCGGACGTCGTGCGCAACGACGCCGAATTCTCCG
Source organism: Amycolatopsis sp. NPDC059657 (assembly GCF_042734395.1). Taxonomy (NCBI): domain Bacteria; kingdom Bacillati; phylum Actinomycetota; class Actinomycetes; order Pseudonocardiales; family Pseudonocardiaceae; genus Amycolatopsis; species Amycolatopsis sp. NPDC059657. Next base: position 14,597 of record NZ_JBHWEB010000014.1, read on the forward strand.
GCATCGACTTCAGCCGGTACGACGGTGTGGTCATCTCGCCGGGACCAGGAAGCCCTGACCGTGAACGAGATTTCGGGGTCAGCGCGCGGACGATCCTCGAAAGCGGGCTGCCGGTACTCGGCGTTTGCCTTGGCCACCAGGGCATCGTGCATCTGTTCGGCGGAACCGTCGACCACGCGCCGGAGCCGATGCACGGCCGGGTCTGGCCGGTCGTGCACACCGGCGCCGACATCTTCGAGGGCCTGCCGTCGCCGTACAACGTGGTGCGCTATCACTCGCTCGCGGCCACGAAAGTGCCCGCCGAGCTCGAGGAGATCGCCTGGACGCGCGACGGCATCGTCATGGGTGTGCGGCACCGCGAGCTGCCGATCTGGGGCGTGCAGTTCCACCCCGAGTCGATCAGCAGTGAGTTCGGGAGGGAACTCCTCGCCAACTTTCGCGACCTGGCGCTTTCCGCCAACCCGCCCGTGGCCGCCGCGGCCGAAACCCGGCCAGAGCCCGCCCAAACCGTCGCGGAGCCCGCGCCCGCCGCGTATCAGGTGCACGTCAGGAAGCTCGGCGTGCTGCCGGACGCGGAGGCCGCCTACCGCGCGCTTTTCGCGGACAACGAGCACAGCTTCTGGCTGGACAGCAGCTCGATCATCGAAGGGCTGTCGCGGTTCTCCTTTATCGGGGACGGTTCCGGGCCGCTCGCGGAGTACGTCACGTTCCGCAACAGCGAAGCCGCGGTGACCGTCCGTACCGCCACCGGCGTCGAGCGCGTCGAGCAGCCGTTCTTCGAGTACCTCGACGAGCAGCTGCGCGACCGGGTCGTGCCCGTCCCGGAGGGCCTCCCGTTCGAGTTCAACCTCGGCTACGTCGGCTATCTGGGCTACGAGCTCAAAGCCGAGGCCGGCGCGAGCCACGAGTACAACCCGGACGAACCCGACGCCGCCGTGCTGTTCGCGGACCGCATGCTGGCGATCGACCACGTCGAGAAGACGGCCTACCTGCTCGCTCTGTCCAAAGAGGACAGCAGTGACGCCGTCAGCTGGCTCGCGGCGACCGGTGACAGGCTGTTCGGGCTCACCGAGCCCGTGGTCGAAGCGGTCGCGAAGCCGAAGCTCGTCGGCATGGCCGACCCGGAGTCACACCAGATCATCCTGCCGAGGCACGACAAGGACGCGTATCTCAAGCGTATCAACGAGTGCTTCCAGGAGATCCGCGACGGCGAGTCGTACGAGATCTGCCTGACCAACCACATCGAGCTCGACGCGAAGATCGACCCGCTGACCACATACAGCTACCTGCGCCAGATCAGCCCCGTGCCCTACGGCGCGCTGCTGGACTTCCCGGGCGTGGCCGTGCTGAGCGCGTCGCCGGAGCGGTTCGTGTCGATCGGCACCGACCGCGGCGTCGAGGCCAAGCCGATCAAGGGCACCCGTCCGCGCGGCGCGACGCCCGCCGAGGACGAGGCGCTGCGCCAGGACCTGCTCAGCAATGAGAAGGACCAGGCGGAGAACCTGATGATCGTCGACCTGCTCCGCAACGACCTCAACATCGTCTCGGAGATCGGCTCGGTGCACGTGCCGAAGCTGTTCGACGTCGAGACCTACGCGCCGGTGCACCAGCTGGTGTCGACCATCCGCGGCACGCTGCGCGCCGAGGAGTCGGTGGTCGGCTGTGTCCGCGCCACCTTCCCCGGCGGATCCATGACGGGTGCGCCGAAGCTGCGCACGCTGGAGATCATCGACCGGCTGGAGGAAGGCCCGCGCGGCGTCTACTCCGGTGCGATCGGCTGGTTCTCGCTGGCGGGCGCGGTGGATCTCAATATCGTCATCCGCACGCTGGTGGCGACCGAGAACAAGCTCAGCTTCGGCGTGGGCGGCGCGGTCATCGCGCTGTCCGACGCCGAAGAGGAGTTCGAGGAGACCTCGGTCAAATCGCGGGCGATGATCACCGCGGTGCTGGAAACGGCACTCCCATGACTGTCCGCTTAGGACACTGTGTGGTGGTGGGTGGTACGGGGGCGGTCGGCGGCTTGTTCGCCGGCCGCCTCCGGGGTTCCGGCGCCGAGGTGACCATCGTGGACGCCACGACCGGCGGTGACATCACGAAGATCGACGCCGCGCTGGCCGAAGAACTCGGCAAGGCGGACCTCGTGGTGCTGGCCGTCCCGGAACCGGTGGCGCTGAAAGCACTCAGCGGCATCTCGCATGCCATGCGGCCGGACGCGCTGCTGGTCGACACCCTCTCGGTCAAAGAACCGTTCGTCACCGCGGCCCGTGAGTATGACGACGGCGAGATGCTCAGCGTCAACCCGATGTTCGCGCCCTCACTGGGTTTCGAGGGACGGCCGGTGGCCGCCGTCGTGGTCCGCGAAGGGCCTCGGGGCCGGGAACTGGTGCGCCTCATCGAAAGCTGGGGCGCCCGCATCGTGGAGGTCACCGAACACGAGCACGACCGGCTCGCCGGCGCCAGCCAGGCGCTGACCCACGCCGCGGTGCTCTCCTTCGGCCTCGCGCTGACCGAGCTCGACGTCGGCATCGAGGAGCTCAGCGCGATCGCGCCGCCGCCGCACAAGACCATGCTCGCCCTGCTCGCCAGGGTCGCTTCGGGCACCCCGGAGGTCTACTGGGACGTCCAAGCAGGCAATCCGCAGGCAGTTCCGGCGCGGAAAGCCTTGGCGGGCAACATCCACCGTCTCGCCGAGATGGTGGAGACCGGGAACGAGGCCGCCTTCACGACGGTGCTCGACAGCCTGCGCGACTTCCTCGGCACCGACCTCGTCCACTACCAGGACCTGTGCGCCGAGGCCTTCAAGACCCTCTGACTCTCCCCGGCACGGAAGGAGGAAGTGACCACGAACCGACTTCCTCAGCACCCAGACATCGAGCAGTGAACACCGGAATTCCTTTGACCGAAAGGCGTACCCATATGACTCTGTCGATCGAGACCATCCTGTCGCCGGACCAGCGCGCCAAGCTCAGCGCTGACGAGACCGTCGGCGGCGGGAACCTGCTCCCTTCGGCGATCGCCCACAGCCCGGCACCGGACAAGCCGTTCCTGCGGACCGAGCGCCCGGTGATCAACACCGACGGGGAAGAGCAGCACGAGTTCAGCCTGCTGGAGCTCGACAAGCTCGTGCAGAGCTGGTCGGTCTGGTACCGCGGCAAGGGTGTCATCCCGCGTGACCGGGTCGCCGTCTACTTCGAGGACTCGTTCGCCTACTCCGTGCACTTCTACGCCTTGGCGCAGATCGGCGCCATCGCGGTGCTGATCAACAGCAACGCGTCCAAGGAGATCGCCCAGTCGCTGATCAAGCAGACCACCCCGGTCGGCCTGTACATCGACCAGGCCCGCCTCGACAAGCTCGGCGCCGGAGACCTGCCGAGCCTGCAATGGATCACGACCGTCGAGGAGCAGCCCGCTCCCCCGGCGGCCGTGCTGCCGCCGGAGGGCCGCTTCAAGCACGTCAACGAGGACCCGGTCACCATTCTCCACTCCTCGGGCACCACGGGCATCCCGAAGCCGACCATCCACACGCACCAGTCCATTGTGGCCGGTCCGAAGTTCAGGCTGGTCGACCACAAGGAGAACCCCGGCGCGCTGACCATGACGTCGCTGCCGCAGTCGCACCTCGGCTGTATCGCGTACACCACGTACGCGGTGCTGGCCGGCGCGAACACCATCGCGGCCTTCGACCGTCCCGGCGACGAGCTCATCGCGGACGTCACGCTCTACCAGCCGACCGCGGTGATGTCCTTCGCACACGCCTACTCCGAGATCCCGGGCCTGAAGCTGCAGCCCGGCGTGCTCGACTCGGTGAACGTGTGGGTGTCCATCGGCGACGCCGTGCACGAGGCGCACATCAAGCACATCCTGGGACTGCGGAGCAAGGACCGGCCGCAGTCGGCGTTCTTCGACCGGCTCGGCACCACCGAGCTCGGCTGGGGCGTGCTGCTCAAGATCCGCAACCTCGACACCGCGCGCAACGACCGGTGCGCGGGCAAGCCCGTCGGGGTCGCGGAGGTCGTCGTGCTGCGTGCCGACGGCTCCATCGCGGGAGACAACGAGATCGGCCTGCTCGGGGCGCGTGGCCCCGCCATCACCCCCGGGTACTGGGCGAACTCCGAGATCACCTACCGCAGCCGCCTGTCCGGCTACTGGCTGACCGGCGACAACGCGTACCGCGACGAGAACGGTGACCACTTCCTGGTCGACCGCTCTGTCGACGCCATCGAAACCGCGAACGGCGTCGGCTACTCGGTCTTCATGGAGGAGGTCATCCTCGCCGACGTGCCCGACGTCATCGACGCCGCGGTCGTGGCTGGCAAGCGGGACGGCCAGATCGTCCCGGTCGCGGTCGTCACCACCGGCTCCGTCGTCGAAGCCGACAAGCTGCTGCGGCTGGCGAACGAGGCTCTCGTCGCCGCCGGGCATCTGCCGGTCGGCGTGCTCGAAATCGCGCAGCACGAGGAGGACCTCCCGGTCGGCGTGACCGGCAAGGTGCTCAAGCGCGAGCTGCGTGAGAAGTACAACGCTCTGGAGACCTACACCTCCACGGCAGACCCGCGTTACGTCGCTTCGGCGTAACGCCTTCGCGGGAAGGCCCCCTTCACCAACCCCTCTTGATGAAGGGGGCCTTCCCGTTCCACCCCACCCCCACCTGTCTTGCAAGGAGAACTGTCATGTCTGAGTCGCTTCTGGTCTTCGCCGCCGGTACCAACGTCGACGGCTGGCTGCAGCACTTCGATTCCACCGGCACCACCGCGAATTCAGTGAAACTCGGTGATTCCATAGTCATCATCGCGAAGGGCCCCGGCACCGAGATCCCCGCTCCCAGTGGACTGCCCACCCCGAAGCACGAGGTCGCTTCCAAGGGCGACTTCCGGCTCGGGCGCCGCGAACTGCGGCCCGAGGGCACGATAGTCACCATCGGCGACGCCAGGATCGGTGACGGCTCCGTCGCCGTCTTCGCCGGGCCGTGCGCGGTCGAGAACCGCGAGCAGATGCTGGCCACCGCTTCGGTCGCCGCGCAGTACGGATCCGTCGGCCTCCGCGGCGGCGCGTTCAAGCCCCGCACCTCGCCCTATTCGTTCCAGGGGCTGCGCTGGGCAGGGCTCGAGCTCCTGGAGGAAGCTCGCGCTCACACGGGCCTGCCGATCCTCACCGAGTGCGTCGACCCGCGGCACGTCGAGCGCCTCGCCGAGACCATCGACGGTTTCCAGATCGGCGCGCGGAACATGCAGAACTTCGAGCTGCTGAGCGAGGTCGGCAAGGCAGGCCTGCCGGTCGTGCTCAAGCGCGGCTTCGGGTGCACCGTCGACGAAACGCTCGCCGCGAGCGAGTACATCACCGCGCAGGGCAACGACCAGGTCGTGCTGTGCGAGCGCGGGATCCGCACCTTCGAGCACTCGACCCGGTTCACCCTCGACCTGTCCGCGGTCGCGCTGATGAAGCAGCGCTCGCACCTGCCGGTGATGGTCGACCCGAGCCACTCCGTCGGCATCCCGGCGCTGGTCGAGCCGATGACGCTGGCCGCGGCCGCCGCCGGCGCCGACGCGCTGCTCATCGACATCCACGTTCAGCCGGAGCAGGCGCTCTGCGACGGCAAGCAGGCACTCGTGCCCGAGGCGTTCCGCGGCTTGATGACCAAGCTGGAACTGCTCGCCATGGGCATCGGCCGCAAGATGGGCGGCGTCGTCCGGCCCGCCCCCGACTTCGCGTAAGAGCACTTCCTTGGGGTGAGGAACATGTCCACTTTGGACTCGGTGTTGGCCGGTGAGGATTTCGCGGAAGACCGGCGTGGCCTCAATCCGCATGAACGGATCACCTGCCGCTACCACCGCCGGTGGGCACACGACTGCATCTCCTCACCCCTGCACGTGATCCCGGTGACCGGGCACCGCTGGTGCCGCGGGTGTGAAAGCCCGCTGTCCGTGGCCGTCGATGACCTTCTGGGCGTGGTCGAGCTGACCTGTCCCCGGTGCGGCGAGACCCCGGACACCCCGGCGACCCAGCAGATAGTCCGCACCTGCCGAGCCAGCTTCGCAGCCTCGCACGGCACTGAACTTGTGAAAGCCGCCTAGGAGAAACTATGGAACTCTGCATCATCGGTGCCGGGCCAAGAGGCCTCTCCGTCCTGGAAAGACTGTGCGCCAACGCCCGTGACCGCGACCCGACCCAGCATGTGACCGTGCACGTCATCGACCCGCACATCCTCGGCGGCAGCAACGTCTGGCGCACTTCGCAGTCCACCGAACTGCTGATGAACACCGTCGCTTCGCAGATCACCATGTTCGCCGACGACTCGGTCGACTGCGCGGGCCCAGTCGTGGCCGGCCCGAGCCTGCACGACTGGGCGCGGTTCGTGCACACCTTCGCGGGCAACGTGCCCGAGTGGGTGGAAAAAGAGGCCAAGCGGCTCGGCCCCGACTCCTACCCGTCACGTGCCTTCTACGGTCACTACCTGCAGTGGGTGCTGCGGCACCTGCTCAAGACCACAGTGGACCACCTCTCCATCGAACTGCACGCGCTCACGGCGACCTCGCTTTCCGACGCGTCCGACGGCACCCAGACCGTCACCCTGTCCGATGGCAGCGTCCTGGAGAGCCTGGACGCCGTCGTGCTCACGCAGGGCCACCTGCCGAGCATCCCGACCGAGAACGAGAGCTCACTCGCCGACTACGCGGCACGCCAGGGCCTGGACTACATCCCGCCGATCAACCCGGCCGACCTCGACCTCGGTTTCCTCGAGCCGGGTCAGCCGACCATCCTCAGAGGACTCGGGCTCAACTTCTTCGACTACATGGCGCTGCTGACCGTCGGCCGCGGCGGCGAGTTCTCCCGTGATGGCAACGGAAAGCTCGTCTATCACGCGTCCGGCGCCGAGCCGAGGATCATCACCGGATCCCGGCGCGGCATCCCGTACCACGCCCGCGGCGAGAACCAGAAGGGCCCGTACGGCCGCCACGACGCCATGTTCCTGACCGCCGACGTCGTCGCGGGTTTCCGGCAGCGTGCCAGCCGGGGGCACCGGGCGAACTTCCGCACGGAGGTCTGGCCGCTCATCGACCGCGAGATCCGCGCGGTCTACTACTCGACGCTGCTCACCGAGCGGCACTGCGGCTGCGACGCGGACACGTTCCTGCGCCGCTACCGCGCGCTGGAGATCGAGGACGCGGGCGACGCGAACCGGTTCGACCCGTTCACCCGGATCGAATCAGCGGCGGAGGAAGCCTTGCTCGAACGCTCCGGCATAGCGCCGGAGGAGCGCTGGGACTGGCACGCGATCTCGAAGCCGTACGGCGAGAAGAAGTTCGCGGACGCCGCCGAATACCGCGAGTGGCTCATCCCCTACCTGTCGAACGATGTGAAGGAAGCCAAGCGCGGCAACGTGTCCAGCCCACTGAAGGCCGCTCTCGACGTCATGCGGGACCTCCGCAACGAGATCAGGCTGATCGTCGACCACAGTGGGCTGTCCGGCGACTCCTACCGTGACGACCTGCTCGGCTGGTACACCCCGTTCAACGCGTTCGTGTCCATCGGCCCGCCCGCACGGCGGATCGAGGAGCTGGTCGCGCTGATCGAGGCCGACGTCATCGAGATGGTGGGCCCCGGCATGATCGTCGAGACCCCCGACGACGGGCTCGGCTTCCAGGTCGGCTCCAGCGAGATCCCCGAGCAGGTCCTCCGTGCGACCGCGCTGATCGAGGCCCGGCTGCCCGAGCCCGATCTGCGCCGCACGACCGACCCGCTGATGGGCAGTCTCCTGGCGCGCGGCGAGGCACGGGTCTACCGGATACCGAGCAACGCGGGCGGGCACTTCCAGACCGGCGGGCTCGCGGTGTCGAACCGGCCGTACAACCTGGTGGGCGCGGCGCGGCAGCCGCACCCGCGCCGGTTCGCGTTCGGCGTGCCGACCGAGGCCGTGCACTGGGTGACCGCGGCGGGAATCCGTCCCGGGGTCAACTCGGTGATCGTGGCCGACGCCGACGCCGTGGCGCGAGCCAGCCTGTCCGCCGCTTCCCTGCGCTTCAGTTCGGCGGCCGGCCTATGACGGACTTCGGGCTGCTGGCCCCCGGCTGGGCGGGCACCGGCGTCGACGAGCTGGTCAGCGATCTCGCGTGGGTGCAGGCCATGCTCGACGCCGAGGCCGCACTCGCCCGTGCGCAGGCCGAGCTGGGCGTGATCCCGGCCGAAGCCGCGCGAGTCATCGTCTCCGCCTGCTCGGCGGACCGGCTCGACTTGCGCGGCCTCGCCGCCGGAGTGCACGCGACGGCCAACCCGGTCGTCGCGCTGGTCACCCAGCTGACCGCTGTGGTGGCGTCGATCGACGACTACGCGGTCGACTACGTGCATCGCGGCAGCACGAGCCAGGACATCCTCGACTCGGCGATGATGCTGGTCACCTCCAGGGTCTTCGACCGGATAGTGACCGAGCTCAGGTCGTGCGCGGAAGGGATGGCCGAGCTCGCGCGGCAGCATCGGCGCACGCCGATGGCGGGCCGGACGCTGACCCAGCACGCGGTGCCGATCACGTTCGGGCTCAAGGCGTCGGTCTGGCTCAAGCTGGTGCTGGACACGATCGAGCGCGTCGAGCGCGTGGTGCTGCCCGCGTCATTGGGCGGCGCGGCCGGCACCCTGTCGGCCTATGGCGAATACGCGGCACAGGCCGGTGTCCGCGGCGGGATCGAGCTGATCGAACCGTTCGCGCGGCACCTCGGGCTGGAGCCGTCCGTGCCGTGGCACAGCATCCGCACGCCGATCGCGGACATCGCGGGCGCGCTGGTCTTCGTGGCAGGCGCGCTCGGGAAGTTCGCACTCGACGTCCAGGTGCTGACCAGGACCGAGATCGGCGAGGTCGCCGAACCGTCCGCGCCGGGGCGTGGCGCTTCTTCGGCCATGCCGCAGAAGCACAACCCGGTGTACTCGACACTGATCATGACCGCGGCGCGGCAGATCCCGGCGTACGCGCTGGTGCTGTACCAGAGCATGGTCGTCGAGGACGAGCGGTCGGCGGGCGGCTGGCACGCGGAATGGCAGCCACTGCGGGAAATCCTGCGGCTGGCCGCCGGAGCCGCGACGAACGCGGCCGCACTGTCCGGCGGACTGCGAGTGCAGCCCGAGACCATGCGGGACAACCTGCGCCTGACCGGAAGCGCCATCGTGTCGGAGAAGCTCGGCGCGGTGCTCGCGCCGTTGCTGGGCAAGGCTCCGGCCAAGAAGCTGCTCACCCGGCTCATCGAGGAGTCGGCTTCCACCGGCGCCGACCTCGTCGACCTGCTGGCGGGAGAAGTGCCGCAACTGGACATCACCGAGGTCCGGGCCCTGCTCGACCCGGCCCAGTACGTCGGTGACGCGTCGGCGATCGCCGATCTGGTCCTCCGTAATCACATCACCTGAAAGTTGTACCCATGGAAGCATTCATCCTGACCGGAACCTTTGGCGTGGTCTGCCGCAATTCCCTGTACCTGACCGAGCTCGCGAAGCGCGGGCTCAAGATCCTCCTGATCACCCAAGCGCGCTGGCGGGATGAGGCGTTCGCCCGGATGGCCGAGCCAGGCCACCCGGCTTCGATGATCCACGAAATCGGCTTCATCGACGGCGGCGTCAGCGAGGAAGGCAGCTACAACGCCGGCGTCGTCGCACTCGGGCAGCTGTGGCGCGAGAAGTACGAGATAGCCGGTGTTCTCGCAGTCGGGGAGACCCTCGTCGAGCCCACCGGCATCCTCGCCGACGCGCTCGGCATGCCGAGCCCCGGCCTGCGTGCCACCCGGGTGTGCCGCAGCAAGTACCTCCAGCGCTTCTACCTGCCCGAGTTCAGTCCATTGTCGATAGTGCTCCCGGCGGGCGAGCGCGACACCCTGCACGCCGAGGACGTGCGGTTCCCCGCCGTGGTCAAGCCCGCCAGCCGTCACTCCAGCTCGGGCGTCGAGATGGTCGACGACTGGGACGAACTGCACAAGCAGCTGCGGACCTACCCGGAACACGAAACCGTTCTCGTCGAAGCCAAGGTCGTCGGCCAGGAGTTCTCGGTCGAAAGCCTGGTCCAGCACGGAAAGGCGATCTTCACCTCGGTCACCCGCAAGGAGACGACCGACTCGCATGCCCGCACGTTCGTCGAGCTGTCCCACAGCGTGCCCAGCGACCGTCTCGACGTCCAGGACGCCTTGCTCGACGCCAACCAGAAGATGCTCGACAAGCTCGGCTTCGAAAACGGCATCGCGCATGCCGAATGGCGCGTCGACGCCGACGGGAAACCCTTCCTGATGGAGGTCGCGGCCCGCACGCCCGGCGACGGGATCATGGTCCTTTATGGACTCGCCACCGGCGCGGCCGCCGAACCGGAGATCACGAAGATCGCGCTGGGCGAGGACGCTTCGTACCCCACCCCGGCCAGGCACGCCCGGCAAATCTACTTGGAGCACGAACTCGGCACCCTCGCCGACGTCGTCATCGAATGGGACGGCATAGAGCCACACTGGCTCGGCGAAGACGGCTTGTGGCCGGAGATCCAGCCGGGTGCCCAAGACGACCCGCCCACCTTACGAGCGCTGCTCGTACTGAAAGGAAAGGGAACGACGCTCACCGAACTCAGCGCGTCCGAGGACAGGGCGGTCACCTTCCTCATCGACGCCCCGACAGTGAAGGAGCTCGACGAACTGGAGCACCGGGTCCGCGAGGCCATCACCATCAAGGTCGAGAAGTAAGGAGCAGGACATGGTCACCCCACTTGTGATGGTGATGCCCTACAAGGCCTTCGTCGAGAAGGCCACGCAAGAGGGGTTCGCCGTCTGTGCGATCTGGGACCCGGGCATGGGCCCGATGATGCCGCCGGGATTCAACTTCCCCGAGTACCTGAAGGAGGTCGAACAGCACGCCGACACTCTCATGTACGCCGACTTCACCGACCGGGAGGAGCTCACCAGAGTCATCGGAAAAGCCGTCCAGAACACCGGTGCCGAGCTCGTCTATCACGTAGGCATGGAAGCCAGCATGGTTCCCGCCTACGAGATCGCCGACGAGCTCGGCACCGCCGTCAACCCGCCGCGGTCGATCCGGCTGCTCAACAACAAGCACGAGATGCGCAAGCTGCTGGCCACGCACGGGCTTTCGAGCGTCCAGTACGCGCACGCCGACCACTGGCAGGAGGTCGACGGCCTGCTCGACGGCTTCCGGCTCCCGGTGGTCGTCAAACCGACAGACCTCGCCGCGTCGCAGGGCGTCTTCAAGCTGACGGACCGTTCGCAGCTCGCCGATTGGGGCAAGCTGCTCGAGTCCTACGACTACGACGGGCCGGTGCTGATCGAGGAGTACCTCGACGGCCCGGAGTTCAGCGTGGAGAGCATGTCGATCCGCGGTGAGCACCACGTCATCGGCGTCACGCGCAAGATACTCGGCCCGCCGCCGACCTTCGTCGAAGCCGGGCACGTCCACCCGGTCGCCGAATCCGCCCAGACCAAGGCGATCGCGACACTGACCAAGGAACTGCTGCGCGTCTCCGGCTACCAGACCGGCCCGGTGCACACCGAGGTCATCTGGACCCGGCGCGGCCCGAAGATCGTCGAGTCCCAGGCACGGCTGGGCGGCGACCGCATTCCGCAATTGGTCCAGATGGCCACCGGATTCGACCTCGAGCGCGAGATCTTCCGCGCGCTGAAAGGCGGGCCGATCACCCCGAAGACCCGCAGCGACGTCGCCAGGATCCACTACTTCTCGTTCATCCCCGGCACGATCAAGTCCATCGACGGTTTGGACATCGTGCGCGAGCTGGAGTTCGTCGGCGACGTCAGCTTCCCGTTCGAGGTGGGCGGGACGCTGCCGGTGACCGTCGACTCGCGTACCCGGCACGGGTTCGTGACGTTCCACGGCAAGGACGAGGCCGAGACGGACGCCCGCCTCGATCTCATCAAAGCACTGGTGCGGGTGATCACCGAATGAATTTCCTGAAGCTGCACCCGAACCTGCGGGTGCGCATCGGCGTCGGGTTCGTCAACCGGCTGCTCGACTCGATGATCACCTCGTTCATGGCGATCTACCTCGCGTTCCGCTACGGCGTCGCGGTGGCGGGCGTGCTGATGTTCGTGGTCGTCTCGTTCGGCGTCGTCGGCATGCTCGTGGGTGGTCATATTTCGGACACCCGCGGGCGCCGCCAGACCTTGCTGCTCACCGAGTTCGCCGGCGTCATCACCTTCGCGGTGATGGCGCTCGGCGACTCGTGGGGTGACACGGTCCTGGTGTACGGCGCGTACCTGGTGAACCGTTTCGCGGCCAGTGTCGCGCTGCCCGCGAACGACGCGCTGATCATCGACGTCACCACGCCCGAAGACCGCAAGCAGGTCTACACGTTCATCTACTGGACGATCAACCTCGCGCTCGCCATCGGCGGGCTGGCCGGCGGCTTCCTCTACAACGGACATTTCACGCTGCTGCTCGGCGGCGCCGCCGTCTGCACCGCGGGTGTCGTGCTCGTGACGTACTTCTTCATCGCCGAGACGAAGCCGGTGGTCGAGAACGCGCCACCCCGCGCTTCGGCGCTGGCGGAGTTCAGCGCGGGCTACAAGCTGGTCATCAAGGACGGGATGTTCATCCGGTACATGGTGGCCGCCACCCTGTTCATGGGCATCGAGTTGCAGCTGACCAACTACGTCGGCGTGCGGCTCGCGCACGACCTGCCCAACGGTATCGAGCTGCTCGGCATCCTGCGCGCCGAGAACACCGCTCTCGTGGTGGTCTTGACGCTGTTCTCGCATCTGCTGTTCCGCCGGCTCTCCGACAACGTCCGCCTGCTCGGCGGCGTCGGCATCTTCGTGGCCGGGTACATGGTGCTGACCGTGTCCAACACCGGCTGGGTGCTGCTGATCGCCGGGTTCGTGTTCACCATCGGTGAGCTGATGAACGTCCCGGTCAAGCAGGCGATGCTGGCGAACATGGTCCCGGAGCAGGCCAGGACCCGGTACATGGCCGTCTACAACCTGAACATCCGCGTCGCGCAGATGCTCGCCGCGGTCTGCCTCTCGCTCGGCTCGATCGTGCCGCCGTGGGGCATGGCGCTGCTGTTCGGCGCGGCCGGGCTGGTCATCCTCAGTCAGTTCCGGGTGCTCCTGGCACGTTCAGCGGTTCGGGAGCCGGTCGCGGTGTGACCGGCCGGGTGCGCTCGGCCCAGCGGACCGCCGGGCCGGTCGCCAGCCCACTGGCCAAGAAAACGACACCCAGCAGTATCCAGCCGGGCGCACCCCACTCGACGATCAGCGTGACCAGCAACAGCGGCCCCAACATCCTCGCGACCGGCAAGCCGGCGCCGAAGAAGCCCTGATACTGGCCCTGCTTGTCGGGGGGTGCGAGCTCGAAGCTCATCTCCCAGGCGCCTGCGGACTGCTGCATCTCGCCGATCACCTGCACGGTGGCGGCGAGCAGCAAAATGGCCACCGGGATCCAGACGGCGGCGTGGATCTGGGAAAACGCGAACACGACACAGGACGCGAACATCACCCAGCCGGACTGCGTGACGATCTTCGACGCCGACTTCAGGTCGGTCACTTTTCGTGCCACCCGCACCTGGAAGAGCATCACCGCGGCCGTGTTCAGCACGAGCAGCGCGGAGACCATCCAGGTCGGCGCGTTGGTCCGCTGGGTGATCCACAGTGGCGTCGCCAGGCTGATGATCGGCATCCGCAGCAGCATGATCATGTTGAGGAAGGAGATCAGCGCGTACGGCTTGTCACGCAGCACGGCGAGCTTCGGCTCGCCCTCGACATGCGCCACCGGCGCGACGGGTGGCAGTTTCAAGACCAGCAGCGCCGAAAGCAGGAAGCTCACCGCGTCCATCCCGATGACGGCGAGGTACGCCTCCTTGGTGTCGAACTGCAGCGCCAGGCCGCCGATCGCGGCGCCGATGGCGATACCCGCGTTCGTCACCGCCTGCAGGTACGCCCGCGTCTTGGTCCGATCCTGGCGTTCGACCAGCGCGGCCAGCAACGCCTGGCGCGCCGCCGCGAGCCCGGACTGGCATGTCGCGTAAACGACCACCGACACCAGGAACAACGGGAACGTCCGGACGACCAGGAACGACGCCACCGCGACGCTCGTCCCGAGCGCCAGCAGCGTCGCGACCCCGCGAGTGCCGAAACGGTCGGCGAGATGACCGAGTGGCACGCCCATCAAGAACCCGACCGCCCAGCCGATCGTGAGACCGAGGCCGATCTGGGTCGGGGAAAGTCCGATGATCCGGGTGAAGTAAAGGACAGAACAGACGTAATACGCGCCGTCCCCGACGGAGTTGGTCAACTGACCGAACGCGAGCACCGTCGGCGGGCCCGGCGGCGGGGCGATTCGGCTGAGCAGGGCACTCCGGGCCAAGGCGGTCTCCTCGTCAAGTGGTAACCGAACGTGCCATCCCCGCGCGCGGCCCGTCAAGCACCCGTTCGGCGTTCGGACATCGGAAAGGACGGTGAAACGGCCATGCCCGGATACCGCTACGACGTGTTTCTCAGCTGCGCGCGCACCGGGCCGTCGCGGGAGTGGACGGTGAATCATTTCCGGGATCTGCTCGACCTGGGTCTGGCCAAACTCATCGAGGAACCGAAAATCGTCCTCTCCGGCGAAGGCGCGCTGCGTGACGCCCGGCTGCTGGTGCCGATCTGGTCGCCGCCGTACTTCACGTCACCCGACTGCCTCAGCGAATGGGAGTCGATGCGGCTGCGAGAGCGCCTGTGCGACCGGCCCTTGATCTGCCCGGTGCGGTACTCCGGCGAGGGCCTGCCCGGTCACGACCTGCGTCACTGGAACCGCCCGCACCCCTCGTTCCGGCAGACCCCGCGCTACGACTCGCTGGCCGGCGAAGTCGACAAGCTGGCGATCGCGGTGGCCGAATTGCTGCCACGGGTGCCGCGCTGGCGCGCCTGGCCGTCGGCGCACCCGCGCCCGCCCGCCCAGCCACCGCCGTCACTCCCCCAGCTGTGAGGCCGCCATGATCACCACCTTCTACGCACGGCGTGAGCACCCGCCGTCCGCCGAACTGGCGCGGCGGACAGCGGCGGTGCTGGCGGGCTGGGGACACCGCGTGCTGCGCGTCGAACGGTCCGGTCTGCCCGGATTCCTGACCGATCCGTCCGCTCCGGCGATCACTTCGCAGGACAACGGCGTCGAAGTCATCCGCGGCGAACCGGAACGGATCGATCTCGAGACGCTCTACACCGACCGGCGCCTCGGCGACGCGCTCGAAGCCTGGCGCGCCGACCATGCGCGGCAGTACGACGCCGTACTCATCGACTGTCCACACGGGACCTCCGACGCCGCGGCCGTGTGCCTGGCGCAACTGCCGGACACCGTGGTCGCGGTCTCCGGCGACGGTTCGACCGACGCCGAACTGGCCGACATCCTGCGCCGCGCCGACACGGCCCGCGACCGCATGTCGTACGGGTTGCCGCAGCTGACCTTCGTGCCGATCCTCCTGCCCGGCGCGACGTCACCGACGCTGACCGCGCTGGCCGACAATTGGATCTCCCGCGCGGTCTCGCCCGCCGCCGCGCTGACCGCGCTGGCGTTCGACGCGCGACAGCATCAGCCGCGGCTGCTCGCCGCGCTGCTGGTGCGTGAACTCGACGCCAGCAGGCTGCTGGTGCAGAGTCCGCGCCTGCTCGTCGCGGGCGCGCGCAAAGCCGAACTCCGCCGCGAACGCGCATTACGCTCGCGAATCCGAGATCTTCTCACGAAATTGACCCATTCGGCCCAAGACTGGGACGCGGTGCGCGTTTTACTGGGCACCCTGGAAACCGGACTGCGCCTCGGCGACTGGGACGCACTCGACCGAGCGACCACGACGCTGACTGTCACCCACATGCGTCACGCCAGGCCGATTCCGGCCGATGTGGCGGCACGGACAGTCACCTTGCTGGATCACCTCTGACCCGCGGTTTCGGTCGCCCCCTCGGCGATCGAAACACGGACGGTCCCGATTGCCGATATCGCCCGAAGCCACCTATTGTTACGGCTTGAAATTGAATTCTCCAGTGCCGATCCTGAACTGAAACAAAAGCAGTGGGGGACGACGAAAGGACAACGCGTTGTCCGACGGGAGCTATCCGTCCAGCGAAATGGACACCGACCGGTTCGCCGTGATCGCGGCACCGCGTCCCCGGCGCTGGACCAACGCGATCATCATCGCGGTGATGACGCTCGCCGTCGCCGTGGTCGCCGGCATCGTCTACGTCGCGATCTCCAGCGCCAAGCGCATGCAGGACGCCGCCCCGCCGCCGGTGGCCACGCAAGAGCCACTCCTGCAGCCCTCGTCCTCACGCTCACCCAGCCGCGCGCCCTTGTCCACCACGACCACCACGACCTCATCGACGACCTCGGACCTGAAGCCGGTCAGTGGCCCGGCCGGGCTGACCGTTTCGCTGCCACCCTCCTGGTCAGTGCACGCAGGCGCCGTCGCGAGCAACCGCGAGGCGACCGACCCCGGCGAGGCCAGCAGGCTGATCCGCTTCGGCGGCAACCCCGGCGGCAGTGGCTCCTTATTCGACATCACCGCGCGCAACGAGACGCGCAACACCGCCATCAGCACCGGCTACCAGCGCGTACGCCTGGACAAGATCGCGTTCGGCGGTGCCAGCGAAGCGGTCGACTGGGAGTTCACCTTCACCAAGGGTGGCAAACCCACGCACGCACGCGGGGTCTATTGGCGCATCGGCAACACCGACTACGTCGTCTACATCTCGTCCTCGGAGGCGAGCTGGGCCGAATCGGCCGAGATCTTCGACAGCGTGCTCGCCTCGGCCCAACCGCGCTGACCTGACGGCGTATCGGGCGACAGTGCGCAGCCAGTGAGCACGCTGCGCCAAGGTGGATCCAGAACCCACCGGATCGACCGACAAGGGGCATTGCGATGGCGGACCTGACCGGCAAGACCGCGCTGGTGACCGGCGCGTCGCGGGGCATCGGCCGCGGCATCGCCCGCAGGCTGGCCGCCGACGGCGCGCTGGTCGCGGTGCACTACGGCAGCAACGACACGGCCGCCAAGGAAACCGTCACGGCCATCGAACACGCTGGGGGCGCCGCGTTTCCGGTCAAAGCGCCGTTGGGTGTGGACGGTGACGTGGAAACCCTGCTGACCGGGCTCAAAGCCGGTCTCGACGGCCGTCCCTTGGACATTTTGGTCAACAACGCCGGCTCCGGCGGGCCCGGCTCACTCACCATGGCCACGCCCGCGACGTTCGACGAGACATTCGCGGTGAATGTGCGCGCGCCGTTCTTCCTGTTGCAGCAGGCACTGCCACTGCTCAACGACGGCGGGCGCGTCGTGCTGATCTCCTCGTCCATCACCCGGATGCCACTGCCGGCGGCGCTCGTCTACGGGATGACGAAAGGCGCGCTGGAGATGCTGGGCCGGACGCTCGCGATCCCGCTGGGTCAGCGGCAGATCACGGTCAACGTGGTCTCGCCAGGAGTGACAGACACCGATCTGATCGCGCCGGTGCGGGAGCAGCCGGGGATCATCGAAGCGCTCTCGGCTTCGATCGCGCTGGGCCGGATCGGGCAGCCAGCGGACATCGCGGACGCGGTCGCGCTGCTCGTCTCGGACGACGGCCGGTGGATCACCGGCCAGGTCATCGAGGTCAGCGGCGGCGCGAACATCGGCGTGATGGGCGTTTAAGCGGCGCG
Source organism: Amycolatopsis sp. NPDC059657 (assembly GCF_042734395.1). Lineage (NCBI taxonomy): Bacteria > Bacillati > Actinomycetota > Actinomycetes > Pseudonocardiales > Pseudonocardiaceae > Amycolatopsis > Amycolatopsis sp. NPDC059657. The sequence goes on from NZ_JBHWEB010000014.1 coordinate 32,243, forward strand.
CGGGGCGACCGAAGCGGAAACGCGGAACAGGAATTCGGCGTTCGACGAGGTCTTGCGAAGCTGTTCGAGCAGTTGCTCGGTGGCGTTCGGGCCGTGCAGTGCGCGCCGCACGTCGTGCATGACGGCGAGCTCCTCGCGGGGCACCAGCAGCTCGTCGCGGCGGGTGCCGGACGCGGTGATGTCGACGGCGGGGAACACGCGGCGCTCGGCGAGCTTGCGATCGAGCTTGAGCTCGGCGTTGCCGGTGCTCTTGAGCTCTTCGAAGAACAACGTGTCGGCCAATGACCCGGTTTCGACCAGCGCGGTGGCGATGATCGTCAGCGAGCCGCCGTGCTCGACGTTGCGCGCCGCGCCGAGGAAACGCTTGAGCGGCTGCAACGCGCCAGCGTCGACACCGCCGGACAGTATCCGCCCGGACGGCTTCCCCGCCAGGTTGTACGCGCGACCGAGGCGAGTGAGCGAGTCGAGCAGCAGCACGATGTCCTCGCCGTTCTCGACCCGGCGCTTGGCGCGCTCGATGGCGAGTTCGGCGACGGCGATGTGCTCGGCCGGCGGCCGGTCGAAGGTCGACGCGATGACCTCGCCGTCGACGGACCGGCGCAGGTCGGTGACCTCTTCCGGGCGTTCGTCGACGAGCAGGACCATGAGCTCACATTCGGGATGGTTGACCGACAGCGCGTGCGCGATGCCTTGCAGCACAGAGGTTTTACCGGCTTTGGGCGGCGCCGGGATCAGCGCGCGCTGACCTTTGCCGATCGGCATCACCAGGTCGATCAACCGGGTGAGCAGCAGATTGGGTTTGGTTTCGAGCAGGAGCCGCTGGTCCGGGTGGATCGGCGTCAGCGCCGTGAAATCGGGGCGGTTCCTGGTGGGTTCGGCGCCATTGACGGTGTCGATGTGCGTCGTGGTGCCGCTGATCAGGTCGCTCTGGCGCAGCGCGTAGTTGCGCACGGTGGCCAGCGGCAACGGGACATCGCCGGGTTCGGCGGCGTAGCCGGACCTGACGAACGCGGTTTTCGCTTGTATGTCAACGATTCCATAGATGGTGGATGAGTTTTCGGGCATGGGTTTTCTCCAAGGATGCGAACGCGACCAGAACGGATCGCGGGTATAAGAGGAAGGAAGACCAGAAGGTCTGACTTCGGGAAGAGGTCCCGGGGCGGCTCAGCTAGCCGACTTCCACTGGGAGCAACATCAGCATACGCGACACCGCGTCGAAGCGCAACGCACCCCGGTTCCGGTACACTTCGGCCGAACCTGAGGGGAGGTCGCGTGTCCACGTTGCTGCAGCTGGCATTTCCGGTGCTGACCAGCCCCGGCGCGCTGCTCGCCTTCGCGTCCGTGCTCGCCGCGAGCCTCTTGGTCGTACTCCTCGTCTCCCACGCGCACGGCGGCGAACTCACCCTGTGGTCCTCGCCGGTACGCGGCCGCGCCACGGCTTTGCGCGAGCGCTCCCGGCGCGCCGCTTTCCTGCGCCTGCGAGACCCTGACGCCCGCGGGCGACGGCGTCCCCGCGCACCCGGACTGCGCAGCCTGGCTGCGTAGCTCTTTCTCGTACGCAGCCAATCCGCTTATCCCCCAACCCTTTTCTTCTTCAGCGGAGTGCTGCCCATGTTCGATTTCCTCGACGTGCCCGTTTCCGGCGCGTATCACCTCGTCACCTGGCTCGCCTCGATCACCCAGCCGGTCACCGGCACGCTGGCCGTCTCGGTCGCGATCATCGTGTTCACCCTGTGCGTCCGCCTGCTGCTGCATCCCTTGAGCAGGGCGGCTCTTCGCGGGGAACGCGCCCGCGCGGTGATGCAGCCCGAGCTGCAGAAGCTTCAGAAAAAGCACGGCAACAACCCCGACCGACTGCGACAGGAAGTCGCCAAATTGCAGGAGGAATCCGGCGTTTCACTGTTCGCCGGTTGCCTGCCGATGTTCGCCCAGCTGCCGTTCTTCTGGGTGATGTACCAGCTCTTCTCGTCCGCGACGGTCGCGGGCGAACCCAATTCACTGCTGGCGGGAACACTCTTCGGCAGCCCGCTCGGCGCGCATTGGCCTGCGCTGTCCGGCAGCCCCGTCTACTTCGGACTCGCCGCACTGCTCGCGATCGTCGCCTGGTTCTCATCGCGCTGGCAGGCCCGGCAGTCGCCCGATAGCCCCAAATTCCTGCGCTTGATGCCCTACGGCACGGTACTGGCCGCCGGTTTCGTACCACTCGCGGCCGGGCTCTATCTGCTGACGACGACCACTTGGACGGTCGCCGAGCGCGCCTGGCTCCGGAGGCCGCGAGGGGAAAACGCCGCCCTCACAGCGGTTTCCCCTCGCGACCGGACCCGGAAGGCCTAGAAGTACGTGATGTCCCAGTGGTTGCCCTCATCGCAGTAGAAGTTGCCTGCTGCGGACTTCCATTGCGGATACCCGTCGCCACGCAGGCCGATATAGGTGAAGCTGTTCTTGACGTAGGAGTCGATGCAGCTGTTGTGCGAGATGTCGATCTTGTAGCCGTTCCAGTGGCTGTAGGTGCCCGAGGCATGGCCGACCTCGGTGCCGCCGGTGATGTTGATCGAGCAGCCGCTGGACCGCTTGAGCGTGATCGCCTGGCTCACCGTGCTCTGGTTGATCTGCTCGTACGACGTGCACGTCGAGACGTACCGGTTGGTGCAGCCACCGCTCGACGAGTGGGTGATGCCGGCGCCGCCCAGCTGCGACTGGGCGGCGGACTGGCTCAGTTTCGTGACGGCCGAAGCGGTGCCCGTGGTGAACAGGAGCGCCGCCCCGATGGCCGTGACGGCCACCGCCAGCCGCGGAAGTACACGCATGGAGTGCCTCCAGAGTCGTTGGTTCCTCACCGCGCTGGAGCTTCGGCGGCGCCGCCATAACTTCGCCAAACACGACCCGGATGTGACACTCAGGAACCAGGTGCCCCACTGATCTTCGTCAATGCTTCACGAGTTAGCTCGCAACCTTGTGACCTGCTGTTTAGCCCCGCGAGGGCCCTCAGCTCCCACAACGGGAAGCCCAGTTCGCGGAACAGGTTCGCGGCCAGCGTGAACGCCGACGTGTCGCCGCGGATCCGGCCGAGGCTGAGCAGCGCGTACCCGGCGCCGCGACGGTCACCGAGGTCGGCGAACGTGGTCATCGCCGTCTTCAGGTGCGCTTCGGCGGCCACCCGGTCACCCCCGAGATGACACGCGTCGGCGAGGCTGCGATGCGTGTAGGCCGCCGCGTGCCGGTGCCCGAGCTGCTCGAACAGCCGCAACGAGCGCGCGAGGTGCCGCCTGCCGTCCGCGGGTTCGCCCAGCTCGGCGTGCAGGTCACCGAGACTGCGCAGGACATGCGCCTCCCAGTGCTGCTCCCCCGCACGCGTGGCGTTGCCGAGCGCGTCCTCGAGCAACGCGCCCGCCTCGTCATGACGTCCGTGCCGCCGGAGCACGTCGGCGTAGCGCTTGGCCGCTTGGTCGTTCCGGTCCTCGGCGAGCAGCATGCTCAGCTCGAAGCTCTCGATGGCCCGCCGGACGTCCCCGAGGTCCTCCAGCAGCGACCCGAGCTGGTACGCCGCGACCGACTGGCCCTGAGCGTCACCCTTCAAGAGCACCAACGCCTCACGAAGCTCGCGCAAAGCCCGCTGCCCGTCGCCGAGCTCAGCGTGCACATCCGCCAGCGCGACCAGCGAAGCCCCGGTACCCCGGTCATCCCCGAGCGCGCGGAACCGGCTTTCGGCCAGCTCGAAATAGCGCCGCGCACGCTGCGACCGGCCGTCCTCCCAGTGCAGCGAGCCCGCGTTGAGCAGCTTGACGGCCGTTTCCGGACCATCAGCGGCAAGCCCGAGCAGCGACACCGTGTGCACGGACCCGGCCGGACTGGCCGCCAGCGCGCCATACGCCACCGCGAGCCGCTCGATCACCGCCGCGAACACCCGCCCGGTCGCTTCCGGATCCGGCGCCGCACGCCAGAACAATCGCACGAAATCGGGCAGCACATAGCGGACGAACCCCAGCGAATCCCGGCCATCCGTCCGCAGTAAATGACCGTCGACCAGCACATCGAGCAAGTCTCTCGCCGCGGGCACCGACAGCTCGAGCAACGCCGCCGCCGACCATTCGGTGACCTCCGGCGCACAGGACGCGAGGAGCCGGAGCGCACCGCGTTCCTCGGCCGACCGCTCCCGCATGGCCGCCGAGAGCACACCCCGGACGCTGAGATCCCCGGCGATCAGCTCGTCGAGCGTCCGCGTTTCATCGGCCAGACGCTCGGCCAGCTCGCTGACCCGAAGATACGGACGCTGCGCGAGCTTCGCGCCTGCGACGCGCGCGGCCAGCGGCAGGCCACGGCACAGCCGGATCAACTCCACGGCGGCACCCGGCTCGGCCAGCAGCCGCTCTCGGCCGAACAAGTCCTCGATTTCGGCCAGTTCCCCGACCTCGACCGCCTGCCCCGGTAAGCCAAGCAACCGGCGCCGCGATGTCGCGATCACCAGGCATCCCGGCCCGCTCGGCAACAGCGAGCGCAACTGGCGCTCCGACGTGACGTCGTCGAGCACGATCAGCAGACACCGATCGCTCGTCTGCCCCCGCCACAAGCCGACCAGCTCATTCGGGTCCTTGGACGGCTCGACCCCCAGCGCGACCAGAAAGCCCGCCAGCACGTCGCGCGGCGTCGCCCGTCCGATCTCCGCATAGAGCTGGCCGTCAGGAAAGCGTTTGCGTGCCCGTCGCCCGGCTTGCACCGCCAGCGCCGTCTTGCCGATCCCGGGCGGTCCGTGCAGCACGACCAGCCCTCTCGCCCGCTCCAGCTCGGCGAGCTGCGACGCCCTGCCGACGAAGTCCGGCGTCGCGGCCGGCAACTGCGCCGGCGGGTCGCCAGACGTCCACTCCCGGCCCGCGATCCGCCGATAGAGGCCACGCAAGTCGTCGCCAGGTCGGACAGCGGCCTGCTCCCACAGTGCGACACGTGCTCGATCCAAGGCCCGCAAGGCGGCATCGCGACGCCCGCACCGATCGAGCGCGACGACGAACTGGGCGACCAACTGCTCGTCGGTCGGCCGGTCCACGACGACCTTGGCCAGCTCGTCGACCACCTCACGATGCCTGCCCCGCTCGAGCTCACGCGCGGTGTACCGGCGGAAAACGGACCAGCGCCGGTCGTTCAGCCAAAGCTTGTGCGCTTCGACCAGCGGCCCGCCCGCGATGTCCTCGAACGCCGGGCCCCGCCAGCAGCCCAGCGCCTCCTCCAGGGCCCCCGCGTCCGCCAACGCCAAAAAACGATCAGTATCCAGCTCACCTGGCTCAACGGTCAGCCGGTATCCGAGCGGGCCGTTGCGGAGCCGATCCTCACCCAGAACCTTGCGCAGCTTCGACACGGTGACCTGAACGATCGCCGCGGCACTCGACGGCGCCCCGTCCGGCCACAGCTCGTCGACCAGCGCGTCACGGTGCACGAACTCGTTCGGCCTGGCCAGCAGGATGGCCAGCAACCGCCGGGGCTGGGCAGCCGACGGCAACGGCACCGACGCCGCCAGCGGGCCGAGCACCTGGAATCGCACGCCCGCATCCAAACAACGCATCGCCCTGCCTGGAAACCCTTGCAGTGCTATAACTTCGCTCAGTCGCCGAAGGGATACGCATAGTGAGGTCCGTGACGCTGGCGGTCGCCATCCTGAGCGCTCTGGCGCTCGCCCCGGCCACCGAAGCACAAGCCGCCGCGCTCGACTGGCGCCCCTGCGAGGGCTCCGCCTTGGGTGGCCTCGAATGCGCCACATTTACCGTGCCGATGGACTACCAAACACCCTCCGGCGCCCAGCTGTCGATCGCGCTGAGCAGGCACCAGGCCGCGGACCCGAAACGGCGTCGCGGCGTGCTGTTCACCAATCCCGGCGGCCCCGGCGGGGGTGGCCTGCAGCTGCCACTCGACTACGCGCACCAGCCGATCGGCCAGGTCTACGACATCATCGGCATGGACCCTCGCGGCGTCGGCCGGTCGACCCGGCTGGCATGCCTGATCAGTTCATGGCAGCCGGACCTGCCCAGCAGGCCGGCCGACGCGGACCTTCCGATTTTCACCGCATACGCACGGGACTCCGAGGAGCAGTGCCGGCGAGGCGGCGGCAAGCTCCGGCAGTTCATCACCACGATGAACACAGCGCGCGACCTGGACCGGGCCCGCGCGGCACTGGGCGAGCGAAGGATCAACTACCTCGGCGTCTCCTACGGCACGTGGCTCGGCGCCGTCTACGGCGAAATGTTCCCGCAGCGGCTTGACCGCAGCGTGCTCGATTCCGCCCTCGATCCGGTCAAGACCTGGCACGAACAGGACGACGACATCCTCGCCACCCTCGAGGCGAATTTCACCCGCTGGGCGACCTGGGCCGCCAACCGCGACGAAACGTTCAAACTCGGCACGACACCGCAGGAAGTCCGCGCCTCCGTCGACAAGGTCGCCGAGGCCGTCAAGGCAAAGCCGATCGCAGGTTTCCGCGACATCACGCTGTTCGACGAGAACGTCGGCATATCCACTCGCTACCGTCCACTGTGGAAGGAGTTCGGCGAGACGATGCGCCAGGCGCTCGGCGAGCTCGCCGGCGCTCAGCCGGCGGCCGGCTCGCGCGGCCGCACCGATCGCGTGGTCTCGGCGCTGCGCGATGACATCAAGGCGACCCGCAACGGCGTATTCCAGACGGTGACCTGCGAGTGGAGCTGGCCATCCAACGTGGAGGGCTACTACGCGGACATGCGCAAGGCACGCGACCACTTCCCCTACGGGAACACCGTGTCATACATGGCCCCGACGAACTGCACCTTCCGCAGCTTCACTCCCGAACCGCTACCCAAGATCGGCCCTGCACGCTACCCGGCGGGTCTCGTGCTGCAGAGCGACGGCGACACGAACACGCCCTACGTGAATGGCGAGGTCATGGCCGAAACCCTGGGTAGCTCGCTGGTCAGCGTCGCAGGCGAGGGCGCACACGGCCAGTACGCCAACGTGCCGGACCCGTTCACCGGATTCCCGGCGGCCAATCCGTGCGTCGACGATGCCGTCAACACCTACCTGCTCGACGGCGTATTGCCTGGCAGCAGGCTCACCTGCCAGTCCACGAATCCGCCACCGAATGTGCCGTTCGATGGAACTGGGCCTGGCGCTTAATACCAACCTTGAATAAAGTCATGACCGACGGATAGGGGCGACAACTAGCCGTCACCTTGTTCGTCGCGGGCGATTCGACCGTGTCGCCCGCGGCGAACATTCCAGCCTGGGTTCCTCAACGGACCCGAAGGCCAAGCGCGCCGGCCAGCACGACTGCCTGCGCAGCGTCGATGATCGCGCCGTCGAGTTCAGCTTGGAGCGGGTCGAGCGCCGTCAGGTCACTCCCCCGGAGATCCGCGCGGGAGAACTTCGTACCGTGCAGCTGAGCCCCGGACAGGTCCGCGTCGGTGAAGACGGTCTCGACGCAGTTCGCGCCGGCCAGGTCGACCTCACGCATGCGGACACCCTGGAAGGTGCTCCCCCGCAGGTCCGCACCTGGCAGATTCACGAAGGACCAATCCCCGCCGGTGACCCGCAACGGCCGCAGCGAGCATTCCGCGAACCCGCTGCCCACCAGCTTGCAGCCGACGAACTCCGTGTCGAACAGGTTGCACCGCTCGAACGTGCACCCGGTGAACGCGGAGTCGGTGTGCTTGGACGCGTTGAACCGCACGTTGCCGAAGGTGCAGTCGGTGAACACCACGCCGCGCGTCGACGCTTCGGTCAAGTCGACTTCCAGGAACCGGCATCGCGTGAAAGCCCGCGCCGTCAACTCCTCGGCGTACCAGTCCACACGGTGGAAGGTCTCGTCCTCCGTCACCCGGCCAGGCTAATGGAGCTAACCCCTCTGGGCGGGATATGGACCGATCGCTTGCTGAGCCCTTGGTGCGATGACGTCTAATATCGGTCTTGCGTCTGCGGGGAAGGAGACGGGCATGCTGCTATGGGGCACTCTGACCATCGCCGTCCTGGTGCCCGCCGCGGTCTGCCTGCGTCGCGCGACCCGAACCTTGGACACGCTGCTCACCGAGGAGCTCGCTCAGCGCCCGAACGGCCACCAGGACCGCCGGCTTCCCTTGTCGTCGTCCAGCGGCTCTTGCTCGTCCGACTGCGGCTGTGCTGGCGCCTGAAGCGCCCCCATGTGCACCCGGACGAGGTCTGCCCGGAACTCCATCGCGGTCTGATAGCGGTTCTCCGGATTGGGTGCCAGCGCCTTGAGCACAACGGCATCCAAAGCACGAGTCACCGGCCGCATGCTCGACGGCGGGCTGATCGTGCTCGTCTGTGAAGGCCGCTCGCCAGTCAACAACTCGTACAGCAGGCACCCTGCGGAATAGATATCGCCTCGGCCATCGAGCTTGTGTCGATTCGCCTGCTCAGGCGCACGGTATTCGGACGCACCGATGACCTTGTCGATCTCCTCCGGGGCTCCGCCGATCTCCCTCGACATGCTGAATCCGACCAGTTTGACCGCGCGGAGCGTCGTCAACATGACGTGCGATGGCTTGACATCGCCGTGCACGAAGCCTCTGGCGTGCACGGCGTCCAGCGCGCTGCACAGGTCGGCGATGATCTCGATGGATCGCTGCACCCCCGGCGGCTTGCCGCCTTTGAGCACCTCGGTGAGTGTCGCGCCATCGATCAGCTCCAGCACGGTGTACGGCCGCTGGAAGTCGTCGATGGCCATCTCGCCGATGTCGTAAGTCGCGACGATAGCCGGGTGGTTGAGCATCGAACCGATCCGCGCGCCACGCAAAAACCGTTCCACCGCTCGGGGATCACGCGCCCGCTCAGGGTTAGGCGCCTTCAGTGCCACCTCGCGGTTCAGCACCTTGTCGAACGCCTGATAGACAAAGCTCATCGTACCGGCGCCGAGAATGGAACCCAGCTCATAGCGACCGGATTCGGACGCGACGAGTCTGCCCTGCCATTTCTTCAAGCGCGCCCGGATCCAGGTCGGATCGACCTTCTCCATGACTTCGGCGTCGGCCAGCAGTGCGGAGTAGAGGTCGATGGCCGACTTCACATCACCGTCTCGGCCCATCCATTCCGCGAAGTCACCACGGATGAACAAGCCTTCCTCGTCCTCAGGCACCAGGTCCAGCATCGACCGCAAATGCGCCTGCCACAGCAAAAGCGCGTCCTTTTGGTCAGGCAGCCCCTGCAGCCACATCTTGAACAGCTCGTGGAGCGACCGCGCCCACGAAATCGGGTCGGCGACCTGGTCAAGGGTCATTTCCCGAACCGGCGAATTCACCTCGAGGCCGTAGCCGTCGGTGAGCAGGCCGAACGCGAGCAACTCCGCTGCCGCGGTACGGATGCGCTGCTCGTCGCCGAACATGGCGGACAACGCCACCTCAACGAATTGGCTCGGACGTGGCGGTTTCGACACCGAACTGAGCATGCGCTGCAGCGGCACACCCTCGCCCCGATAGACCGACGCCGAAACCAGCAGCGCCGCCGCCTCCCCGGAAAGCTGCTGAGTGGTCAACCGGAACACCGCGCTCAGCACACGGGCGTAACTCACCCGTTCCGGCAGCACCGGGAGCAGTTCCGCGGAGTAAGCCGCGATCGTCGTACCGAGATACCTGATATAGCTGCCGGCCAGCCGGACGATGAGTGGCCACCCACCGGTCGCGGTCACGAATTCTCGCGCGGCCACGAGATCATCGTCCCCACTGACCACGATCAGAAGCCCGACGCCGCTCGTCGTGGTCAGCGGTCCAAGCTTCACGACCGGCCAACGGCGTCCGGAGAAACCGTCTTCAGCGATCACGACAATATGCCCGTTGTGCCGTTTCGGCAGGAAGTGCAGGTCGGGAACACCTTCGGTGATCATCAACCAGGAATCTTCACCTGGTGTGACATTCGCGTCGACAGCGCTTTCAAAGTTCGCGCGCGTCGTCCAGCCGACGAAGTCGTAGTCGCCGCGGTGCCGCTCGGCGAACGCGCGAGCCATGGTCGTCTTACCAACCCCTGGGGGTCCGGTGATCACCTGGACAGATGCTTCTTCGAAGCCACGCCAGAGCAGTTCCAGGTCCAGCTCACGACCCACCACCTCGATCGGAGCCGGGGGTGCCTCGACCGACGCCTCGACAACGCTGACCGGCTCAGCCTCGGCAACTCCGAGCACCTCGAGGATGTCCCGCAGAGCCTCAGGCAGGTCCTGCCCTGCCAGCAGTTCATGAAGCCGCCATGCATCGCTTGTGGTGAGCCGGTCAAGCAGCCCTTCCCGGAACCGGTCGAGCCCGCTGATGACGACCTCGGCCACGTCACTGTCGGCAGCCTCCGGCATCAGCTCGCGCCGCACGAGCTGCAACAACGGCAAGCTCACCTCCCGAAACGGCGAAGCGAGCACCGCAAGCCGCAGAGCGAGCGGCGACGCGGTATGCCGGAAGGTGCTGAGCAGCTCGTCCGAGGTCAGAAAAGCCGACTCGTCGCCCGCCAACGGACTCGGTGGGACAAGCACGGCGTCGCAGCCATCGCGGTCGCCGCACATGAGCGTCTCGGCCCATCGTCGCAGCGACGCCGGAGTCAGCGCCACGGTGGGGATCGGCGTCCACTGCTCGCCCGCCAGCTCCACCAACGCCGGAACCCGATGCGGCAACACCGAGCTCCCCGGTGCCTTAGCCGTGACCCGCACCGATGGAAGATCCAGCCCCGTGCGTCGCCACAGTCCACGGGGCAACGGGTTGATCAATACGGTCGGCGTGCTCTCAGCCCAATGCCGTACTCGTTGCCAGGCGCTGTCCCCTCGCCACGCTTCTCCGGCACAGTCCGAAAACACCAGGACGAGTTCTCGCCCGCCACGATCGATGCGCACATCTTGGCTGAGCTCGCGTGTTCGCACTGACCGAAACGCGTCGATCGAACGCAAGACACGGGTAAATTCCGCTGTGATGGCGCGCCAGACGTCCATCGACGGCGAATCGTCGACGACGAGCGTGACGTCGAACCATCGCTCCGCTCGGCGTTGGAACCGCGGAGTCAGCGACGCCGTTTGCCCGTACTCCCGGACAGTGGCATTGAGATCAAGCTCCCGGCGCCCACCAGGCCAGGGACGCTGGAACGCCTGCAGGGCTTTGGCGATGCCTGCGGCGTCGAAGACAGGTTCAGGCACGGGTGAGCTCTCGCAGCACGTAATCGAGCACCGCTCGCCTGTCCTCCCCCTGCGGCGCGTGCTCGCCCGTGAGCAGATGGGCGGCTGCCAGCAGCTGGTCAACCGCCAGTAGCTCACCTGCCTGAACTCGAGTCGCGAACTCGTCGATCAGCTCCGCGAGCGGACCCGCGTCATCGACGTTCAGGCCGAAGTGCGCCTCGAGCACACGGCGCACCGCGGATGGGTCAGTGAACGAAGGCATGGTGAAGCGCACACAGCGGCGCAGGAACTGCGGTGAGAAGTCCCGCTCACCGTTACTGGTGAGCACGATGAATGGAAATTCAGTACAGACAACCCGGCCGCGGGTGATGGTGTGCCGCGCTTCGCCGTCCGACTCGCGGATCTCGACCGCCTCCCGCTCGAAGCGGGCCAGTTCGGGAATCTCGAATTCGCCGTCTTCCAGGACCTCCGCCAGATCGCCGGTCAGGTCGAGGTCACCTTTGTCGATGTCGTCGATGAGGAGCGCGCGCGGATGGCCTGACGGCAGCAAAGCGGTACCGAGAGGGCCGAGCCGCAGATAGGCGGCTATGTCGTCAGTCGTGCCGCCGAGCTGGTGCGCATGGATACGCCCAAGCGCGTCGTAACGGTAGAGCGCATCGCTCACCGTGCTCTGCGAGGTGACCTGCCACCGCAGTACCCGCCCCAGCTTCAGTTCCGTCGCGACTGACTCGATAGCGGTCGACTTGCCGGTACCCGGTGCGCCGGTGATCAGCAGCGGGCGGCGCAGAGCGAGCGCGGCGTTGACCGCCTCGGCGAGGCCCGCCGGCGGTTGGAACGCCACGGCCGAACGAGGGAACGTCCGCCACGGCGGAGCCGAAGGCAGCGGCAGCCCGCGCTCGACACCGTCACCCCGGTATGCAGGGGTCCACGTCATGGCGATACTCCTCTAGCTCCGCGTTCCACGCTGGTACCTCTGGCAGAAGTCCAGCCATTCTTCGTCGTCCCAAACGGCCCGCAGTCCATCCGGGACGCTGTCCCACGCCTCGTCGAGTGCCCGCCGGAGGCGGCGGTCCGCTGCCACGGACTCCGGCCACAGCACCACGGGTATGTGGGTCAGTAACGTCCACAGTAGACGCGGATCGGGATCCGGGCGCTTCAGCGCGATCGCCCGTTCATAGTCGCCGGAAGCCAGCTTGCGCACCAGTCCCGCAAGATCACGAGTGTCCTGCTCATCCAGCCAATCGACGGGTGCGCCACCAGCGAAAAAGTTGATGTTGTCCAGACACCGCCGAGCCGTGACGAGCATCCATTTGTGTCCACGCGGTGGACTAAGCCGGTCCGACCAGCGCAGAGTCGCGTTATCCGGCCTCCAGCGCACGAGGAGCTCCGCCGGTGCAGCGACGTCGACACGCTTGAGCGGGGCTCTGAGTTCACTAGCGCGCTTACTTGCCTTCGCGATCGCATCGGACAGCACGAGTTCAACACCAGCCTTGGTGGGCTCACACGGAAGCCTGTCGTGCGTCTCGAGCACACCGTCACGCAAGAGCCAGGTTTCGAGCTCTTCAGGCCAGAGCCCCGTCGTAGACGCGTGCAGGCTCACGATCAACCACAGTCTGCGCGGTTCCCTTCGTTCAAACTCGGTCTTTTCGGCTTCTTTGAACGCTTTGACCGCACTGACGGCCTGCGCCCACTCAAGCAACTGTGGATCGTCGAGCCGGTTGTCGAAGGCCGCGAGCTTGACGACGAACCTAGCCAGCTGTGCGCGGCAAGATCCTTCGACCGCCGGATGCGCGAAAGCGACGCGCTCGACGACGTCGGCCACGTCCTCTCCGTCGGCTACCTCTACTGGCGCCGCCCGGCGCAAGCGGCTCGTCGAGAGTGCTCCGGTCAGCACCCGATGCAACAAGGCGCTGGTCCGAGCCGCGACCAGCAGAGTGTCCAGGACGTGCGTGGCACGGAGTACGGCCGGCGTCCGAGGTTCCCTGCCGAGCCGCTGCCAGAGTTCGTAGAGCCGCTCAGGGGTGTAGTCGACTCCGTCGAATCGGTCCTTGAGTGCTACCGCGAGCTCGGCTCGCCCTGGACGGCCTGCGACACTCGGCGCGCGCCCAAGCTGGTAGCCGAGGCTGTAACCGCGGTTGCGAGCGAGCCAGAACGCCTCCGAGTCGTCCTGGTGGGCGATGTCGACAACGTCAGCCCCCTCGACCGCGCGGACCTCGGTGACCATGGCTGGGATGTCGAGGTGCCGGCGAGCTTCCAGAATGCCGTTCTCCAGCAATCGCGAGAGCCCAAAAGTCAGCCGGAAGGCATTCTGGTAGTCCGACGACGTCATCATCAGCCCGAGCCGAGGCTGCCTAGACGGACTGAGAACGTCCGGCGACCAGGTATCGACGATGGCCAGCACACCTCGAACGCCGTGCCTGCTTGCCGCCCGGTTCAGCAACTTGGGCACATCGACCCCGGCCAGCTCCCCGAGGAGTGCGACCACGAGGGTTGCCTTCTCCCTCGCGGCGTGAGTAACCGCGACGGCCACCATGTCACGGACGTGCTCGGCTGTGAACTCACCTTCGAGCAGGGCACGTCCATTGGGTAAGCCCGGTGCGCACGCCCCGATTTCGTCGTGGGCGATCACGTCGTGCAGCGCCCGCGCCGCCCGATCGAGCTGGTCCAGCCTTGGCATAGCCGGACGCTGCGCGGCGACGACGAGGAGATGTCGCCGAGCCGTCATCCCGCCACCACTCTCCTCGCACATACCACTGGGTCGGGTGACAGGTTACGGAACCCGGGTGCCACCTCGCGGACAAGCCGCCCCGTTCACCCATTTGCCGAGGTGAGCGGCCAAGGTACAACGACGCAAAAATCACTGTTTGTGAGGACGCCGATCACAGAGTGTCAAACTCGAGCTGCTGCCCGAGGTTGGACAGTCGAAACATACCGGTCAGGCCGCATGTTGCCCGGCACAACCTGGCGGCGGCTCCTCCGTGTAGCGCGGCTCGTGTAGCGGTTCGAGCGTGGTCGAGTAGCGATCGCCGGTCGGGGTGGTGACCGTCAATGTCGCGTTACCGCCAAGCTCGTAGCGCCAGCCTGGCTCGTCTTTCAGCTTGTGATCGTCCTGGCACAGCGAAGCAAGGTTGTTCTCATTCGTCTCCCCTTGCTTGGCCACCCAATCCTCGGTGTGGTCCAGCTGGCATACCTGTGCCGGCCGAGTACAACCAGGAGCCCGGCACTCCTGGTCCCGCACTCGCACGAACTCGTTCAAAGCCGCGTGCGGCCGATAGCGGGTCCGCCCGAGATCGGTGGGCTGACCAGTCACAGGGTCGGTGATCAGGCGTCTCAGCACCGATTTCGACCCGGCTGCGATATCGCGTGCCGTTGCTGCCGGGATCGGGCCGTGTCCGGCGAGGAATCCTGGGTCCTTACGTACACCGGCCAAAGTCAGATAGTCGATGTACACGAAGACTTCGGCCCGCTCCTGGATCCCCTCCGTCCCGGATAGGCAAAGGTCCATCATTACATCCGCCCGGAGCTGCTCCAGCGTGCGTGACTTGTCAGCGAGGGACAGCTTGCGTGCGATCCGGTCGATCCTCGTGTACGCGGCCGCACATTTCTCGGCTGGGCCTTCCACAGACAATCTCGCCGAGCCGGCGTCTCGATGAGTCAGGGTCACCCTGCGTGCGGCGCGCTTCTGTGCCGCGCGGCGTTCGTAGCCGTCGGGATCGACCTGAGCGGCAAGCTTGTTCGCGCAGCGCCGCACTCCACGGGGATCTTTACCCACCAGCCTTTCCACCAAGATCGTATCCACGGCACCGGCCTTGTCGTCGGATAGCCATGACAAAGCCTCCGACACCTGCGCCGCCTTGCCGTAGTCCAGCCTTCCGGCTTCCATCAGCCCCAGCACACCTGGCAACCGCCTGGTGACGTCACAAGCGACCGCGATTAGTTTCGCGGCAGCGACCTTCGTCATCGACAACGCGAAGGCCACCTCGCCGATCACACTCCGAATCGAACCAGCCGATGAATCGGCCAGAATGGCGACGCCGCGGAGCTTCAACGCCTCGAGACGCGCTCTCTCCGCCTCAGCCGACAGCACCGTCGAAAGCAGTTCGGCTCGGGTCATCTTCTTCAGTAGCAATGGATCCGTACTTGCCGCCTGCCCATCCGGAGCAGGTCTCTGACTCGGAATCCCGTCGACAGAACTCATCGGGACCTCCCTTCCTCAACCCTCCTTCCACGCTAAACCAGACCCCCGACAAGACCAGCGAACTTTTTCACCACCCGAACCGCGCACGAACCATCAACCCCAGCCGGAAAGCATTGGCGCACAACGATATCTCGACGATCAGCAGCACCGAAAAATTGGTCGGCAGACGATGCGAACGGTCCAAATGCGCGACTATGTGGCCAACGGATTATTGATGAGCAACTCGACGTTGCGGTCCGCGACAGTGCCAGCTCCCTTGAACTCACGCCTGGTGTCATCGCGGTTCTGCCAGTAGTTGGCTGACAGCTCACGGGAAAGCCCCGCGAGCGAGACGGGTGAAGACCCGCCATCCCAAGCCGGAGGGCCGACATGGTCAACGATCGTGGTGACGATCGATAGTGTGCCGTTCCGGTTGTCCAGAATCTCGATACGACGCGCCTGCTGCGGCCAATCGATATGCGAGGCTGTGGTGACCTCCCAGAACGTTTCGTGCGCCGTCACCATGTTCTCGTGCGTGTGACCGTTCACCCACAAGATTACATTTGAATGCTTGGAAAGGAGGTCCGCGACCTCTTCCGCCAAAATCCGGCGCTCGGGTCCGGTATCGTTGATCAGTGTCCGCAGAGGATGATGGCTGAACAGCACGAACAATGTGCCGGGTTCGGCGCGTAGCTGCGCTTCAAGCCACTCGAATTGCGTGACATCGAAGGAACCTTGCCAGTAGCCGTGCGGGTTGACGGTGTCGAGCACCAATCCGCGCAGCGGACCCATGTCGAAGGCGTAGTACGCCGTCCCGGAGTCAACATGATCCTGTCGAAAGCCGTGACCGTGGCAGGCCACGTGCGCGCCGACCCATTCGGCGCGCGTGACGTGCCGCCGCGACGGATCGGCTGCGACCTCGACCGAGGGAGCGTCGACGAGCCGGGCAACGACCGGGCGGTCAGCCTTGTCGAACCCGTCAACCAGCTCGACCTCGTTGCCTTCGGGCATGCCGACGAGCTTGCGTGGTCCGACGGTCACCTCCGCCAGTTCGGGCCATGGCGGAACGCAACCTTGGAGCATGTTGTCGTGGTTGCCGTGCACAGCGAACCAAGGAACGTCCAGTCCCGAAGCCTCGAACGAAGCGGCTGCCGCCCGCAAGGTACCCGGTGCGACGGGAAAGCCGTAGACCGTCCGCGGGAGGTCGTCGGGGAACCCGGCAGGCGGTCCGTCAGGGTGCCAGTAGCGAACATCGTAGGTCTCACTGGCGCTGGAGTGGACACCTTCCCAACGCGAAGGGTCACCCGAATCCGGACACACCTCACCACCGTCGAGCAACGTCAAGTAGGCGTCCAGCTCGTTGGCCTGGCAGGCGTCCGTCGCGTCACCGGTAGAGATCGCGAACTCGACATCGAGTTCGTTGACCGCCTGAACCATCGCTTCGACCACATGTGGAGTGAAGATCTCCTGCGGACGGTAAGTACCGACGAGCGGGATCATCTCCCGATAAGGCGAGTCTGGGTCCGCGTAGCGTTCCAGGAATTCGACCCTCGTCGGCGATTGCGGGTCCATCACATGCAGGTCCGACAGGTGCGCGAACGCGACCAGCCGCTCGGGATCACGAGACGCGTCGGCCACGGCCAGATCCTCGCGGACCAGCGGGTTCTCACCAGGTGCGGTCTCGACTCGTTGGTAGCCCAACGGATCCGGGGTACCGCGGACGAGACGACGACGGGACGTGTCCATCTACGACTCGGTGGCCAGGAGCACGGGGCGAGTCCCGAATCCGACAGTCGCGGAGGTGCCTGGCACCAAGTCGGAAGCCGACACGCTGGGCAGATCCGCGAGCAGCGCCGTTCCGTCCGGCAAGGTGGCCGTGACCCGGGTGACCGCGCCGCGGAAGCTGTGGTCAGTGATCTTCACCGGTCCGTCCGCCGCGGGGTCGAGACTCACGGATTCGGGTCGCACCAGCACCTTCACCTGTTGCCCTTCCGTACGCGCGCCACGGTTCGCCAGCGGAAGCCGGTGCCCGGCGACTTCCACGTCTTCGCCGGTGATCACCCCTGGCAGGTGGTTCATGGTACCGACGAATTCGGCAACGAACGCGGTCGCGGGCCGCGCGTAGAGCTCGGCAGGTGTATCGCATTGTTCGAGCCGCCCGGCACGCATGACCCCGACACGGTCGGCGATCGACAGGGCCTCTTCCTGGTCATGGGTGACGAAGAGCGTCGTGATCCCGACGCGCAGCTGCAGCCTGCGGATCTCGTCACGAAGCTGGTTGCGCACCTGGGCGTCGAGTGCGGACAGCGGCTCGTCCAAGAGCAGCACCCGCGGCTCGATCGCCAACGCGCGAGCGAGCGCCACCCGCTGCTGCTGCCCACCGGAAAGCTGATGCGGGTAGCGCGGGCCGTGCGAGTCGAGGCCGACCAACTCGAGCAGGTCCTGCGCACGCTTGTGTCGCGAGGTGGCCGATTTACCACGCAACCGGAGGCCGAACGCGACGTTGTCGCGGACCGTCAGGTTCGGGAAGAGACTGTAAGCCTGGAAGACCATGCCCATGTCGCGCTTGTTCGCCGGTACGCCCACCACGTCGGAACCGTCGACGAGTACCTCGCCGGAGTCGGCTTGTTCCAGGCCGGCGAGCACGCGCAGGGCAGTCGTCTTCCCGCAACCGGACGGGCCGAGCAATGCCACGAGCTCGCCGGGCGTGATCGAGAGGTCCAGCCCTGCGAGGGCTTTGACCTCGCCGAACTCGCGGCGCAGGGCCCGGAACTCGACCGAGGCGCCGGTGCGGGTGTCCAACAGAGTCATCAGGATTTTCCTTGGGTAGCGCCTAGGGTGGCCTTTCGACGGCCAGTCACGACAGAGAGCACGAACAGCAGCAGGAAGGCTACGAAGAGCGCCAGCAGCGAGACTGCGACGGAAACGCCGGCCTCGGATTGGCCGGTGCTGACCGTCCATACCGGGAATGTGTTCATCAGGAGAATGCTGGCCAGCGTGTACTCCCCGAGCACCAGCGCCAAGTTCAAGAACGCGGCGCCGAACACGGCCGAGCGGATGTTCGGGATGATCACGCGTACCAGCACGGTCGTCCAGCTCGCGCCCAGGCTGCGCGCGGCCTCGACGAGCGTCGGCAACGCGATCGCCTGCAGGCCCGCGTCGAGCGTGCGGTATGTGAACGGCAAAGCGAGCACGACGTACTCGAACACCAGGATCACCGGGGTTCCATTGATCACCTCGGGCGCGTCGCGGAAGACGACCAGCACGCCGTTGACCAGCACAATCGGCGGGATCACCAAAGGCAGCAGGCTGACGCCCTCGACCAGGCGGCGCAGTTTCGGGTGCTTGAGATGCACCCAGCTGACCGTCGGCACCATGAGGATCAACGTCAGCGCGACCGTGCCGAACGCGACCCAGAGCGAGGTGCCGAGCGTCTCGAACAACCCGGGCTCGTTGAGCAGCTTGCCCCAGGTGTTGAAGCTGTGCGTTTCGTTGACATCTCGGAGGCTGAACTCGACAGAGGCTGCGAGCGGGACCAAGAAGTACAAACCGAACAGGCTCAAAATCAGCCAGCGGAAGGCTTTGCTCATCCCAGCCACCTCGAAGCCCGCCGCTGCATCCAGTTGTAGATCGCCATCACCAATGCGACGACCACGATCATGCCGAGTCCCAGTGCCTTACCCAGATTCTGCTGGTCCGCGACCACGTTGCCGGAAACGAGCGAGCCGATCTGGATCGGCACCAGCGGCACCACACCACTCGTCAACGCGTACGCGGTCGCGTAGGCCGAAAAGGCGTTCGCGAACAGAAGGAGCATCGACGCCAAGAAGGGAGGGAGGAGGATCGGGCCAGCGATGTGGCGCCAGTACTGCCACTTCGTCGCGCCGAGGTTCGCCGCGGCCTCACGCCATTGCTCGCGCATACCTTCGAGTGCAGGGGTGAACACGATCACCATCAAGGGGATCTGGAAGTAGACGTAGACGATCGCGATACCGATGAAGTCGAACAAATTGAAGCCACTGGCATAGATGTCGAAGCCCAAGCCCTTCAAAGCCTTCGTCACAATGCCGATGCTGCCGAGTGTCGCGATGAAGGCGAACGCCAGCGGCACGCCCCCGAAGTTCGCGAGCACGCCCGCCGCGCTCGATACGACCTTGCGCAGCAAGCCGTCCTCTTTTGAGGCCAGTACCGCCTGCGCGAGTACGGCACCGAGAACCGCGCCGAGCACGGCGGTGAGCGCGGACAGCTCGATGCTGGTGACGAAAGACCGACCGAACTGGTCCTTGAACGCGGCCACGATGTTGTCCGTGGTGAAGACGCCGTCATTGTCTTGGAACGCGCCCAGCACGACCATGACGACCGGAGCGCCCAAGAAGACTCCGGTATAGACGAGGAAGGGCATCAGCCCGAGATGCGCGGTGACCCAAGCCGTCACGCGCCGGACGACCCCGGCGCGGACAGCGGTGGGCGCGGCCGGAGCCACGCCCACCTCTGCAGTAGTTGTTTCAGCGGTCATGAATCAGCCGAGCGCCTTCGCCCACTCGTCCGCGATGACCTTCTTGGCGGCGTCGATCTGGTCGTTGGTCGGGAACTTGACCTCGCCCTTGACCTCCGGCAGCGCCGCGACAGCGGCCGAGTCCGCCGTGCCAGCCGCGGTCAGCTTCGGCAGCCGCACCGGCCGTGAAAGACCCTTGAGGAACAGGTTCTGGCCCTCGTCCGAGTACAGGAACTCCTGCCACAGCCGGGCAGCGGCGGGGTGCGGGGCCGTCTTGCTGATCGCCTGGCAGTAAAAGTTCGAGTAGACGCCGTCGGTGGGGACGGCGACCTTCCAGTCGATCTTGCCCTGAAGCTTCTTGGCGTAACCGGCCTGAAGGTAGTCCCAGTCGATCGTGATCGGAGTCTGTCCACTCTCGACGGTCGCGGCGCTGGCCTGAACCGGGATGAAGTTGCCGGACTTCTTGAGGTCGGCGAAGAACTGGATCCCCGGCTTGATGTCGGTGAACGATCCACCGTTCGCCAGCGCGGCGGCGTACACCCCCGCGAAAGCGGCTCCGGCCTTCGTCGGGTCACCGTTCAACGCGACCTTGCCCTGGTATTCGGGCTTCTTCAGGTCCGCGAATGACTTCGGCGGGTTCGGCACCTTCGCGGCGTCGTAGCCGATGGAGATGAAGCCGCCGTAGTCGTTGACCCAGTTGCCTTCCGGGTCCTTCTGCACGTCCGGCACGTCAGCGAACGTCGCGACTTTGTATGGCGCGAGCAGGCCGTCCTTGGCCGCGGACAACGCGAACGCGCCGCCGAGGTCCAGCACGTCGGGCGCACGGCCCTGGCCCTTGAGCTGCTTGACGGCGCTGATCTCGTCCTGGCTGCTTCCCTCGGGGTTCGCCTCGGTGACCTTCAGCCCATACTTCTTCTTGAACGCCTCGAGGATCTCACCGTAGTTCGCCCAGTCGTGTGGAAGGGCGATGACGTTGAGCTCGCCTTCCTTCTTCGCGGCCTCGATGAGCTTGTC
Source organism: Amycolatopsis sp. NPDC059657 (assembly GCF_042734395.1). NCBI lineage: Bacteria > Bacillati > Actinomycetota > Actinomycetes > Pseudonocardiales > Pseudonocardiaceae > Amycolatopsis > Amycolatopsis sp. NPDC059657. The sequence goes on from NZ_JBHWEB010000014.1 coordinate 53,036, forward strand.
CAGCCCGCCCAGATCCGCGGCCGACTTGGCGGTCGCGGCGCCACTCGTGTCCTTGGCCCCCGCGTCGGAGCCCCCACCGCACGCGGAAAGGGTCAAGGCCACCGTCGCGATACCCGCGACGATACCGGCGAGTCGTCTGTTCACTTGCGTTGTCCTCCGATGGGGGCTTACGTCTACTGGCCGAGCGAACAGTTCACGAGACGAAAGTCGGGAAATTGAACGGGAGGTGACCAGCGAGCAGCGGGAGAATGCACGACAAGGGCGTGCGATCACAGCGCGATGAGGCGGGTGCGGCCGGTGATCGAATACGCATTCCTGGTGGCACCGGTCACAGCAATACGAAGCACCCAACCAGGTATCGGCCGTGCTCGTCAATCAGCACCAGACGTTCGGCCCAATCCGGACGGAGCGTGGAGAAAGCCGCGGAACACATACAGCCAGAAAGGAACATCTTCATCAATCGAAATCAATGCCGTTGACCCAACGGACGATTTCCTGGCGTGAAGAAACGCCCAATTTGTGACGAAGAGCATGAAGCCGGGTCGAGACAGCACGGGACGAAACACCCAACCGGTCGGCGATCTGAGGGTTGGTCAAACCGGCCGCGACCAGGGTCGCCAGGTGATATTCAAGGCCGTCGAGCCCCTGCGGCGGGGCCTCACCTGGATCCGGCCTGCCATCCTCGAGCGCGAATGCGATCGCCTGCGCCCGCGTCAGCGATGCGGCGTCGGATTCGGCATCGCTGACGATCATGGCGACCCGCCGCTTCCAGTACGGGTCTCCGAACAACCCGATCTCCTCACGGATGGCACCCGCGATCGAGGCGAGCCGAGACGCCCGCGCACGCTTGCCTCGACCGGCCGCGACGAGCGCCAGGCCTTCGATGGCGGAGGGCACGTTGTGCGGATAGGCCGACCCCGCGCGCAACACCTCGCGGAAGGCGGCCTCTGCCTCGTCGAAGCGACGCAGCTCGACGAGGATTCCGCCCAAGACATTGAGCGCTTCCCCCAGCCGGCTGGGCGAGTCGCCGGTCCGGCATAACGCCACCCCTTCGGCGGCAAGTGCCGCCGCGCGGTTGTCGTCGCCGAGCAGGTGGACCGACCAAGCCAGGTGCACTAGGCAATGTGCGGTGGCGGCGGGCTGGTTGAGCGGCCGCACCAGCTGGAGGCAGACGTCTCGGCGTGCGGCCGCGAGATCGAGCTTTCCGGACATCTGCTCGATGCATGCCAGCGTGGTCAGACAGGTCGTGATCAGCGGCGTGTCGGCCAGCATGGAAGCGATCTCGAGCGCGTCGAGTGCCAGGCGCATCGCGGCGGCGTGTTCGAGCAGGAAGCCGGTGTACCAGGCGAGCCGGTCCAGCGCCGCGCAATGGGCCGGAGTACGGCGGCCACCGTCGTCGAGCACCTCCGACAACAGCTTTCTCGCGTCCGCGAGGAAACCCATCCGCGCGGTGCACACGGCGAACGCGGTCGACAGGAGAAGCCTGCGATCGCCGCTCGTCCAGGTGATCACGATCCGCAGGGCGTCGCGATGCGCGAGCACCTTCTGGTGCACCTCGTTCGGCACGGCGAGCGGTGCCAGCACGAACGGCGAGGCTAGGTCGACGAACGATCGGATGAGTGCTTCCTTGGCCGACGGCAGCTCACTCGCGGCCTCGAGCCTGCTCGCCGCGTAAAGCCTGATCGATTCCAGCAGCCGGAAACGTCCAGGCGCCGACCCCACGCTCACCAGTGACTTCGCGTGCAGGTTTTCGAGGATCTTTCCGAGGTCGCCGCTTCCTCCGTAGACAGCGCGCGCGACTTCAAGGTCGAACTCCCCCACGAACACCGAAAGCGCGCGCAGCACCCGGCGTTCCTCAGGCACGAGAAGCCAATAACTCCAGTCGATCGCCTCACGCAGCGAGCGTTGTCGCGCGGGTTTCGTGCGTCCACCCATGGTCAGCAGGTCGAACCGCTCGTCGAGGCGAGCGCAGATCTCGGTCACCGGCAACACCGGGATCCACCGGGCGGCGAGTTCGATGGCCAGTGGTGAGCCGTCGAGCCGCGCGCACAGCACGGCGACCGCGGCGGCGTCCGCGGCGGTGAGGCGGAATTCCGGCACCCGCTCACGGGCGCGGTCGATGAACAGCCGCACGGCGTCGGTCCGCCGCGACGACGCTGGATCGCGCACGTCCAGGCCGTCGACCCGCAGGGTGACTTCTTCGCGCAGGCGCAGCGCTTCCCTGCTGGTCGCGAGCACGACCACGTCGGGGCATCGCCGCAGCAGATCCTCGACGAGTTCGGCGCACGCGTCGAGCAAGTGCTCGCAGTTGTCCAGCACGATGAGTGCGCGCATGTGCCGCAAGGTGGCGACGATCGTCTCCGCCAACGGTTCGTCGGTGCGTTCCGTAACGCCCAGCGCCGCCGCGAACGTCTGCGGGAGAAACCGCGCGTCGGCCGTGGACTCGAGTTCGACGAGCAGCACCCGGTCGACCAGATCTCGTTGGACGCGGCTCGCGACGGCCAGTGCCAGCCGCGTCTTGCCCGCACCGGCACCACCCGAAAGCGTGACAAGGCGATGGTGCCGGACCAGCGCGGCGAGTTTGCCGAGTTCTCGTTCCCTGCCAACGAAACTGTCCCGCTGGGCGGGAAGATTGCTGAGCACCTTGGTGTTCGCCTGCGCCGGGACCGCGGCCTTCGACGGCATCCCGGCCATCCGGCGGCGGTACGCGCGCTGACGACAGGCGTTGGAACAGTAGGTCCGCCCGCTTTCTGGCTCACCGGACAACTGCGTCAGGCACTCGGCGCACCGGTGGGTCAGTCGCATACTCGGGTCCACCCGCAGTAATCGATTACTCCCAATACGCCGTTACAGCTGGACCGTAACTCCGTTACGCGCATCTGTACGAGAGTAGCGGCGAGCGCCCAAAATTGGCTTGCCCTTCCCTTTCTCCGATGACGGAAGACACCGGGAGCCGTCATGACCGTCCTCGTGACGACGCAGGCCGAGCACTGGAGGTCGGCCACGAGCGCCATCAGCGTCGGGATCGCAGATCACCAAGTGCTCATCCGCGCGGGGTTGCGCGGAGTGCTGCAGACCGACGAGCGCATCGTCGTCGTCGGCGAAGCCGGCGACCGCGGCGGTCTCATCGACCTGCTCGGCCGCCATCGCCCCGAAGTGCTGCTGGTCGACGCCGACCTGCCGGGCACGGACGGCGCGAGCACGGCCAGACTGGTGCGAAGACACTCGCCGGCCACCAAGGTGATCATGCTGGCCTCGCCGGGTTCGGGTGATCTGCTGTTTCCGGCGCTGCGCGCGGGCGCTGCCGGTTTCCTCTTCAAGAACAGCGACTCGGCCGAACTGGTGACCGGAGTGCGTGCCGTGGCCGCGGGTCAGGCGACGCTTTCGCCTGCCGCCGCGCGGCATCTCGTCGACCGGTTCGTCGGCGTGCCCACGGAACGCGCCGATCAGGCTCGGCGGCGCGTCGGGCTGCTCACTGAGCGGGAACGGGACGTGCTGACGCATCTGGCGAACGGGACCGCCAACGCCGGGATCGCGCGGGCGCTGCATCTGAGCGAGGGCTCGGTCAAGGCCTACGTCAGCAGGCTGCTCACCAAGCTGGGCTGCGACAACCGGGTCCAAGCCGCACTGATCGCCAGGGATGCCGCGACAGAAGGGTTCTGACCGAGTACTCCCTACGACTGAACCGGGTTCTCTCGGATCTGCGGCCAGGGTTGAATTACCCAACAATGAGCGCGCCGAGGGGAACGACTGGGGAGTGCGTGGCGTGCGGCGGTGAAATCGTGGGCGGCGCCGTGCGCCGCTACTGCTCGAACGCGTGCCGCCAGCGTGCCTATCGCCGTCGCGCTGCCAGTGGCGTGCTTGTGACCACCCCACTGCCACAAGCGCCGCGTACCAGGGGAAACCTGCCCGAGCCCACGGACCGCTTCGTCGGCCGCAAGCGCGAGATGGCCGTGTTGTCGCGCATGGTGCGCCGGCATCGGCTGGTCACGATCGTCGGGCCGGGCGGGGCGGGTAAGACGAGGCTCGCGGTGGAATCGGCGTCACGGGCGACGTCGATGGCGTGGTTCGTCGAACTGCAGGACGTGCACGACGAGCAGGTGCTCGTCCAGGCGGTGGCGTCGACGCTGGCGGTGACCGAGCAACCTGACGAACCCTTGATCGAATCCGTGATCAGTGCTCTCGCCGGGCGGAATTCGATCATCGTGCTCGACAACTGTGAGCATCTGCTCGACGGGTGCGCCGAGCTGGCCGAGGTCTTGCTCAGCCGATGCCCCGGCTGCTCCATGCTGGTGACCAGCCGGGAAGAGCTGCAGATCACCGGCGAGGCGTTGTTCCGCATCGGCTCGCTTTCGGTGCCTGAGCTGACCGAACCGCTGCCGCTGCCGACCGCCGCCGGATACGACGCCGTGCGGTTGTTCGTCGAGCGTGCCAAGGAGCACGTGCCGGAATTCGACCTCACCGAGGACAACGCCAGCGCGGTCGCGACGCTCTGCGTACGGCTCGACGGGTTGCCGCTGGCCGTCGAGATGGCCGCGCGCTGGGTGCCGATGCTGACCGTCACCGAGATCGGCGCTCGGCTGCAGAACCACTCCGCGCTGCTGACGCTCGCCGGCAAGATCGCGCCGTCGCAGCATCGGACGCTGCGCGAAACCATCGACTGGAGTCACCAGCTGCTCGCCGAAGACGAGCGGCGCGCGCTGCGCAGGCTCTCGGTGTTCGGCGGCGGGTTCGACCTCGCCGCCGCGGCCGCGGTCTGTGACGGGCTGACGGAGACGGCCGTGCTCGACCTGGTGACCCGCCTGCGCGCGAAGTCGTGGGTCGAATCGGGGCCGGAGCCGTTGCGGTTCCGGCAGCTGAGCTGCATCCGGGTGTACGGCGCGGAGCAGCTGGCCGCGGCGGGCGAGCGCGACAGCACGCGGGAACGGCTGATCAGCTGGCTCACAAAGCTTTGCGAACCGCTTCTGCACAGCCCGATGGCGATGACCGACGAGCAGAACGACCGGATCGACCGGCAGCGGGACGCACTGCGTGCGGCGCTCGGCTGGACGCGGGCCGACGACGACCGGCATCACCTCCTCGCGGCCGGGCTCGCGTCGGCGACCGCACGCCGCGGCTACCTGGTCGACGGCCGCGCGGTACTCAGCAGGGCGCTGGACCGTCAGGGGCGTCCCGACTACCGGCTGGTGGTGCTGGACTGGGCCGCGTTCCTCGCGGCCAGCCAGGACGATCACGCCGAGGCGTCACGACTGGCCGAGCAGGCCATGAAGCTGGCGCTGGAACTGGGCGATCCGATGCTGCTGGCGAGTGTGCACAACACGCTCGGCCATATCCGGGTGACGGCAGGCGACGGCGAAGCGGCCATCCGGGACCTGACCGAGTGCGCGCGGATCCTGCGTGCGGCGGCCGAGCCGCGGGCACTCGCGATGGTCCTGCACAACCTCGCTTGGGCGTGGACGCAGCTCGGCGAGCACACCAAGGCGGCCGAGCTCCTCGACGAGGCGGTGCCGATTTATCGCACCGATGGCCCCAGCCACCTGCTGGCGTGCGTGCTGCACACCCAAGGCACGCTGGCGCTTTCGATGGGGCTGACGGCGCAGGCTCGCGCACGGTTCCTTGAATGCCTCGAGGTGTCCTCACAGCCATTGCCCGTGCTGGGCGCGCTGCAGGGAATGGCAGTGGTCGCGGCCAGGACCGGTTGCGCGGCACGAGTGCTCACGCTGAATGCGGCTGCGGAGGCCTTAATAAGCACGCTCGACTTAGCGACGCTGGCAAGGTCGGTCTACACGGCAGAACTCGCTGAAGCTGTCGAACGCTCCCGACGTGAGCTCCCACCCGACGAGGCCGCCGCCGCTGAATCGACCGGCAAGGCGCAGTCGCTCGACGAAACGGTCGCCTATGCGGTCCAAAAGGACCACTAGCTCAGTAATCCCGGCGCCGCCTCGTGACGATCATGTCAAGCTGGTCGGGACGCAGGGTCGGCGTGACGATCGGGACGACCGGGCGTGCCGACGCCGGGCGCAGTATCCAGTGCTGGACCAAGGTCGCGAGCAGCAAAGTCGCCATCGTGATCGCGAAATGATCGCCAGGACACTGATGTGGCCCGTCCCCGAACGGCAGGAAGGCGCCGGGTGACAACGATTTCCGCGCGTCCGGCAGCCACCGGTCCGGGTCGAACCGTTCCGGGTCGGGGAAACTCTCTCGCCGCCGGTGCAGCAGATAGAGGCACACGAAGACCGACGTGTGCGCGGGCAGCCGCCGCCCGCCGAGGTCGACTTCGGCGATCGTGCGCCGCGCGAGCATCCACGGCGGCGGATACATCCGGAGCACTTCGGTGATCACCCGTTGCGTGTATCGCAGGCGCGTGAGGTCCTCGACGCGCGCGGGCCAGCCTTGCAGCGCTTGGTCGGCTTCGGCCTGGACGCGCTGCTCGATCTCCGGGCGGGTGGCCAAAATATGGAACGCCCAGCACAGCGCCGAGGTGACCGTCTCGGTACCGGCCAGCAGCAGGCCCATGATCTCGTCGGAGACCTCGCGGTCGGTCAGCACCGGGCCGAGGTCGTCGGCGCAGCGACTGAGCAGCATCGACAGCACGTCGCCCTGGTCGAGGTTGTCGGCGTGGCGGTGATGCGCGATGGCCTGGCCGAGCGTCGCGCGTACCTTGCCGAGTGCGCGCCTGGTCCGTTTGTTCCGCCGGACCTGCAGGATGCGCAGTACGCCGAACGGGTCGTACATCGCGCGCGTGACGCCGTCGAGCGCCTGCGGCAGCAGCCGCTGGAACTCGGTGATCGCTTTCGCGTCAAGTCCGGCGCGGACAAGGGTCCTCGTGACGACGGTGTAGGTGTACGCGCTGATCTCCTGCTCCAGCGCGAGCCTGCGGCCGTCGTGCCAGAACACGCTCGCGTCCAGCGCCGCGGTGGTCATCGCGGCGCCGTATTCGGCGGTGCGGGCGCGGTCGAGCGCGGGCCGCACCAGGCGGCGGCGCAGCCGGTGCTGTTCGCCGCTGGTGGTGAGCGAGGTGCGCCCGAGTATCCGGGCGACCTGCTCGAACTGGGCGCCGCGGTCGAACTTCGCCGCGTCGGTGACCAGTACCTGCCGCACCAGGTCGGGGCCGCTGACCAGGTACCACGGCCGGGGGCCGACCCGCAGGACGGCGAGGTCGTCCTGCGGGTCGGCGGCGGCGATCAGGGCGAGCGGGCGGCGCAGCAGCTTCACGGTGTGCCCCACCAGCGGCAGCGCGCCCGCCACGGTCGGCGGCGCGACGGCGGTCGTGGTCACCTCGACCCCAGCGGGCCTTCGAACGCCAGCTCCTCACGGCGGCTCCATTCGTGGGTGCCGCGCATCAGCCAGCACATGGTCTCGACGGAGAGGTCCACCGCGACGTAGGCCGCGGCGGACGCTCCCATCGACTCACACAGCGCCGGGATGCCCTTGCGCAGGCGCTCGAACCGGTGAATCCGGTGTTCGATCATCTCCCGGACGGTGACTATCACCTCCCCACGCGACTGCGCGTATTCGCTCTCCAGTGCGAGTACGACATTGTGGATATCGCCGCACGCCTCACCACGCTCGACCGCGTGCACGTCGTTGAGCAGGCAGACGGTTTCGGCGGTGATGTCCCGCATCTCCCGCAGTTGCCGGCATTCGGCGAGAAACGCCGGGATCTCGGTGTGGTTGACGCGTTCGGCGAGGTCGAGCAGCACGTAGACGATCACCGCGACGCGCCGCAGTTCGAGCAGTCCGTGCAGGGCCGGGAGGGTGCCGCTGACCCGGTTCTGCGCCTCGGTGACGTTGGCGAACAGGTAGTCGGCCCAGTTGTGCACCGCGCGGACGCGCCAGGTCTCGGACATACCGAGACAGCACTTCTCCCACAGCTCACCCAGCGCGGACTCCACCGGCGTCGGGTCCGGGATCGGCGGCGCGTGCGGCCGCCGCCGGATGACGCTGAACAGCCTGCGGCAGACCTGCGCGACCGCGCCGGGATCCTGGCCGAGCAGGCCGTCGAACTGGTCGTCGCAGAAGAAGAACAACGCCACCAGGTCGGACGCGAGTTCCAGGTCCTCCGGCCAGGCTTCGGGGTAGAAGTGCGCGACGGCCTCCGCGACGCGCGAGTGCACGTATCTCGCGGCGTCTCCATCGTCGCGCACGATTCCCTTGCCGCGCAGCCAATCCATCGTGTGCGCACGGGCGCGGTCGAGATGCGGGTTCTGTTTGACGGTGAACGGCATGTCGAGACTCAGGGCAAGCGGTGGCGGCGTTTCGGCCACCGAGCCCATGCGCTTGCGCCGCGCTTGCACCGCGGGCGGCCAGACCACCCGGAAACGACCAGTCACCTCGTTCACACCCTCACCATCCGCAATGTCTCCAACCAGCGATCGGCTTTCACCAGTGCTGCCGGCGCGAGGTCACCGTCGCGCCCGCAGGCCACCACCACCGCGCGCATCCGGCGCAGCAGATCGTCCACATAGGACTTCGGAACGAAACCGGGGTCGTACAACGCAGCCAGCCGCAGCGACGACGACTCCTGGCGCGTCGCCACCGCGAGGTGCGCGGGGACCTGCAGCACGCGCCCCGTGAACCCCTCCTGGTACTGGTCGCGACGCTGGACCGAACAGCCGGTCAGCCGCAGTTCCGTCAGCGGGACCAGGCTTTCGAACACGACCGACTGGGACCGGCCGAACACGTCGAGCATCTCGGGCAGCGCCCGGCACAGCCCGAGCATCGGCACGCTGTCGTGGCGCAGCGCGTCGTGCAGTTCCCTGCCGTGCACGGTGAGCAGGTCGGCGAAGGACAGTCCGGCGTCCACCCGCTCGCGCAGGAACACCGCGTCGAGGAACAACCCGACGGTCCTTTCCAGTTCGGCACTGCGCCTGGCCGCGTTCACCGACAGCAGCCGCACGTCAGGATCGTCGGTGTCGGCGGCGATGATCGACGCGAACACGGTGTACAAGGCGGTGTACAGCGTCGCGCGGCGCGCGCGGGCGAGCCGGAGGAACGGCTCGGCCTCGTCCGGGGGCACGAGGATGCTGTGCACCTCGGTGCACGGTGGCTCGGACAGGATCTCCAGGTATTCGCTCGGCACCAGCTCGACCGGCTTCGCACCCTGCACTTTCCCTGCCCAGTATGCGATGTCGGCCGGGTTGATCGGGTCGCGGGCCGACGGCGTCGCCGCGTGACGCACCTGCGCCCGGTAACTCGGCGGCGCGGGCAGGTCAGGGCCGCGACCGGTGACGATGCCTTCGTAGAGCCGGGTCAGCTCACGCTCGATCAACGCCATCGACCAGCCGTCGGCCACCAAATGATGGATGCGCAGGGAGAACAGGGACTCCACATCGGACACGCGCACCAGCTCGGCGGCGAACACCCTGCCCGACGCGGGATCGAGCGGTTCGTCCGCCTGAATCGCCCGCAGCATCTTGGCCGCGTCCAGTCGCTCGGCGTCGGCGACGCGCAGCGCGCCCGTTCGCGCCTGGCCGACGCGCTGGTGACCGTCTTCGAGGTGGCCGCCGGGCAGGTGCAGACTGGTACGCAACGCTTCGTGCCTGCTGGCCAGCTCGTCGACGGCTTCCGCGAGCACGGCGGCGTCCAGCGGACCGCGCACGCGGTAGCTGATCGTCAACGCGCAGTCCGGGCCGGCGACCATGCCGCTGCCGAGCAGCGAATCGTGGCCCCACAGCAGCAATTGCGGCACCGTCAGCAGGAGCCGGTCGTCTTCATCGGGCACCTCGACCGCGACGACGGCGGGTTTCAGCTGGGACACGCTCAGCCGTCCGGCGAGCAGTTGCGGCGTCGGCAGGTCGAACACGATCCGGATGGGCAGGCGCACCGCGAACTCGGCTTCGATCAGGACCGCGGCACGGACCGCGAGCAGCGAATCGCCGCCCAGCTCCACGAAATCGTCGAACCGGCCCACCCGGTCGATACCGAGGAGTTCGGCGAAGATCTCGGCGACCCGTTCCTCGATCGGCGAGACCGGCCGCGCGTAGCTCGTACCCAGCTCTGGCCTGCGGCCCGGTGGTGGCGGCAACGCGTCGTAGTCGACTTTCCCGTGCGCGGTCAGCGGAAGCTCGGCGAGCACGACGTACTCAGATGGCCGTTCGTGCGCGCACAGCAGCTGGGTCACGTACTCGCGCAGCCCCGGCACGAGACGCTCTCGCGCGTCTGTGACGACGTGCCGGTGTATCGGGTCTGTGCTCAGGCAGCGCTCGGGAACGACCTGGCCGGAATTCGGCCACCGCACCGTCCACTCGGCCGGGCCGGGGCGATGGAACACCGCGTCCAACGCTCCGTCGGCCAGCCCCGCGGCCCGCGAAAGCCGCAGTTCCCAGCCGAGTTCCGCGGCCAGGTCGGCGAGTTCCTCCGGGTGCACGGCGACGCGTTCGGCCTCGGCGGCGAGCCACCGCAGCCCACCGCAGTCCGGCTCGCCGAAGCCGGGCTGGGCGAGCGCGTCGCGCACCGCACACGCGCCTGCCGTGCGCTGATTCGTGATGCCGAGTACGCCAACGGTCTCACTGGTGCTCGTCAAAAGCTTTCGCAGCGCGCGCGAGTCGAGCGCGTCATCCGCCCAGAACCACCAATCGTCCAGTTCGAGCGTCTCGGGCTCGGTGTCGAGGTGCAGCACGACGTCGAACCGGAAATCCGTCATCTCGGTACGCCCGCGGCCACACCGGGGCCGGACCTGGAGGTCGGCGTGCCGCCCGAGCGACGCCACGGCGCGCGCGAACCATCGCGCGTCCAACCACAGCAACGGGTCGAGATCGAGCCGCTGCCGCAGTCGCTGCTCGAGCACCTGGGCCGGCACGTCCTCGTCCGCGGCCGCGAGCACGACCGACGCGTGAAACGCCTCCCGCAGCCCGAGATCCAGGATGTCGCCCAGAATCACGCGCCCGCCGCGACGGCACGCGCGGACGGCGCCTTCGAGCACATCGGCCAGGAAAGCGGGGCTCGGGAAGCGCTGGGGCACGGAGTTGCACAGCACCAGATCGAATTCGGCTGACCGGTCCCGCAGCGCGGCTCGGGCATCCTCACAGCGCAGTTCGACTTGATCCATCCCGGACACTCGCGCCGCGAGGACGTCCAAAGCGTCCGAAGAGACGTCGGTGCCGACATAGCGAGTGCACTCCCCCGCCAGCCGGGTCAGCAGCAAACCGGTGCCACAGCCGAGTTCGAGGACACTGCCGACCGGCCGTTCGCCGACCAGTCCGACGCTGTGGTCGATCCACTCGCGCCGATCGCTGATCGGCAGGCGCTCGCCGGTGTAGATGCTGGTCAGCTCGACCGGCTCGGGATCACGCTGCCATTCCGGGGTCACGTAGGCGACGAGCCGGTCCTGATAGTGGCCGGGCAGTGGCCTCGCGACGACCACCGCCTGGCGGACCGCCGGATGCGACGCGAGCGTCGCGGCGACACCAGAGGGTTCGACGCGGACCCCGTGTATCCGGGCCTGGTCGTCGAGCCTGCCGCGCAGTTCGAGACGGCCGTCGGGACGCCAGCGTCCGATGTCGCCGGTGCGGTACAGGAGCTTGCCCGCTTCGAGCGGATGCGGGACGAAGCGCTCGCGGGTGGCGTCGGGATCGCCGAGGTAGCCGTCCGCGAGCGCGGTGCCCGCGACGCAGACCTCGCCGAACAGGCCAGGCGGCAGTGGACGATCCTCGTCCAGCACCCAGAGCTGAGTGTTGGCGATCGGGGTGCCGACCGTGATGTCCTCGCCCGGCCGCAGCGTCACGCCCGCGCACCAGCCACTCGTCTCGGCAGGCCCGTATTCGTTGACGAGGTCTACCTGAGGCAGCCGCGCGTAGTGCTCGGCGACCAGGTCCGGCGGGCACGGCTCACCGGAGACGACGATCTGCCGCAGCGATGGCGACGGATGCTCCACCGTGGGCAGTACCGAGCGGTAGAGCGACGGCGTGACCATGGTGTGCGTGACGGTTCCCGACCGCAGCACCTCCGCCAGTTCACCGACGGCACGCACGGGATCGGCCGACAACAGCCGCAGGGTGCCGCCGGACGCCAGCGTCCACCAGATCCCGGCGAGACTGGTGTCCACCGTCATCGGGGTGAGAAAAGCGAACTCCCCCACGGGGAATTGGTACCGAAGCAACCGCGCCTGCGTCGAATTCGCGATCGCGCGATGGCTGACCATCACCGCCTTCGGCCGTCCCGACCTGCCCGAGGTGTGCATGACGTACGCGAGATCGTCCAGCGATGGATCGGGACACGGCGCGACAGAGGCACTGCCCGCGTGCAGCCACGGCTCGACGAAACAGATGCGCCGGATCGCCGGGTCGATCTCCCGGTCGAGCCTGGCGAGTCCCACCTGGTCGGTCATCAGGAACGGCGCGCCGAATCCGCCGAGCACCTGCTCGAGGACCGCCACTGGCGCTTCTTCGGCCACCGGCACGTAAACGGCGCCACGCGCGAACACGGCGGCCTGCGCGACCACCGCGGCCACCCCGCGCGGCAGCACGCACACCACCGGGCTGCCCCGGCCGACGCCGCGGGCACGCAGGCAGGACACGGCACGGTCGACCTCGCCGATGAGCGCGCGGTAGGTGAGCTTCCGTTCGGGGGTGGCGAGCGCGACGGTGTCCGGACGCAGCCGGGCGGCCCGGCGCAGCAGCGCGGGCAGCGACAGCGCGGGGAAGCCGGCCGCGGTGTCGTTCCAGCGGCGCAGGTCGTCGAACTCGGGCATCCGCACCTCCATGGCTCGCGTCTCCAGTCGAGCGTATGGAGGATTTGCGCAGCGAAAATCCAGAGCGGACTGGCCGAAAGTGCATAGCGGACCCACCGCCGGATGTGCGTGTCACCCGTACGGCGCAACTCCGTCACCCCGAATGGCGGGCCGGGGCGTGACGGCGCGGGGCCATGACAGGGGTGTCCGGCACACTGGGGAGGTGAGCGACGCGAACTGGTTCGACGGTCTGGTGCCCTGGAACGAGCTCGCCGGCCTCGCGGCGGTGGGCCGGTCCCTGCTGCCCCAGGTGCCGACGAGCCCGGCTTCGGCGCTGCGGATGGCGAGTGAACGGCTGCTCGGGCGCCGGATCAGCACCAAGGTCGGCGACAACGACGTCGACCTGACCCTGACCGCGCTCGACTACCAGGCCGATTCGCTGCGGCTGGCCACCGGCAGGCTCGGCGACGTCCGCATCGTCGCCGAGGACATCACCTGGCCGGACACCCCGGTCAAGCGGCTGACGGTGATCGCGGGCGACGTCCGGTTCCGGTCGCTGCCGACGCCGACGGTCAAGCCCGCGTCGGTCGAGATCCACATCCTGGTCGAGTCGCACGTGCTCCGTGAGCGGGTGGCCGAATTGAAGCCAGGCGTCCAAGCGGAGCCCGGCGACGACGGTTTGCTGGAGATCCGCTGGGCCAAGCACCCACGCTGGGGGTACGCGGAGCTGGAGCCCACGGTCGGCGAAGAGGCGATCCTGCTGCGACCGCGGGCGCTGCACGTGTTCGGCCTGACCTTCCACAAGCTGCCGCGGCGGTTCAAGCCGATCACGCTGCCGCTGCCCGACCTGCCGCCGGGCATCCGGCTGGCCGGGATCGAGACCCGCAACGGTGACCTGATGCTGCACACCGTCGCCGACCAGTGGCCGGAGCGGCTTTCGAAGATCCCGCTGCCGGAGCTGGTCGGCTGGATGACCACGGCGGCATTGACGCTGACGCTGCCCCGGCTCACGCCGAAGAGCCGCTGACGCATTCGATCACGCGGGCCAGCCCGTTGCCCGCGGTCATGGTGAGCACCGCGATGCCGATGACCCCGTGCTCCGGTGCCGGCGATGGCTGCCAGACGGCCTGCAGCAGACCGTCTTCTTCGACGGGAGGCGACCAGCCGTCGAACCCGAAGCGCCCGACGAGCTCCGCGAGGAACTCTTCGGGTGTGCTCTCGCTGATTTCGGTCAGGTCGAACCCGACCCTGGTCACGTCCTCGCTCGCGGCGGTCACGAGCACCTCGTCGGCCCCGCCGAGCAGGTCCGCCAGCCTGCTCGTCTCACCGCGGACGACGTCCTCGTCACGGCTCGCGATGAGGACCCAGACCTCGGCCCACGCTTTCCTCAGTTCCCGCTCGAACCCGGCTTCCGCCATTCGCTGCGGCCCCTTGCACCCTCCGGCGACCATCGCCGAACGTTTCAGGATATGGGTTCGGGGGTGGTTCGCACCACCCCCGAACCCAGATCACTGGCGCGCTACGGGTAGCTGACCACGTTGACCGGCTTCGTGTCCGGCGGGGTGACCGCGCCGGTGTCGTTGATGACGTGGCTGATCGTTCCCTTGTAGCCCAGCGAAACCGTGAGCAGGTCGTGGAAACGGACGCCGGTCCGGTTCGGGACCTCGTATGAGTGGTAGAGGTTCACCGAGGGGTTCGAGTTGAAGAAGCAGTAGCTGCCCAGCCCCCAAGCCTCATGCGACGTCACGTTGTCACTGACCTTGTAGGCCGCGTAGCCATTGCGGCCGTTGGGATCCTTCCACGAGGCCTGGTTCGGGACGTCGTAAGGGATTTCGTTCTGGTAGAAGTACGTCTTGCCGCCGTTGCCGTTCCAGACGGTCTGGTACTTCTGGTAGTGCTCGACGAACAGACCGTAGAACGTGACGTTGTTGCCGTTGACCACCAGCCCGGTGTCGGCCGTGTTGTCGTACCAGCCGACGGGGACCCCGTCGTCACCGTGATCGGCCCGCCAGATCCAGCTGTGGTCGCCGATGACGTTGTTGCTGTTGATGACCAGGCTCGTCGTCGCCTTCGCCACGGTCGCACCGCCGATGCGGAAGAACACGTCGTGCAGCGAGGTCGGGTTGGCCGAATGGTCCGCCGACGCACCCGCCTGGCCCACCTGCATCAGCGTCTGCGAGTTGGTCGTGCCTGCGTCGATGAGCACGCCCGCGACCTTCACACCGTCCACATCGGCCACGGACATCGCCATCACGCCGTTGTCCGGGATGACCGTCGCCAGGCCGAGGCCGAGCACCACGGTGTCCGGCCTGGTGATCCGGATGGTGTCGTTGACGTGATAGACGCCCGGCGTGAACAGCAGGTTCTTTCCGGAAGCCAGCGCCGCGTTGATGGTCGCGGCCGACATCCCCGGCTTCGCGATGAAGAACTGGTCGATCGGCAGCGACGAACCCGGCGCGGTCCCGTTGGCCCACGTGGTGCCCGAGGCGTTCGTCTTCAGCGACGGCACGAAGACCTTGTACGCGCCGGCGTTGTCGACATAGAGGAACGGCTTCTCGCGGATGACCGGCGCCTGGCCGACCGTGGTGTACGGCGGGCTCGGGAAGGTGTTGCCCGGCGCGCCGTTGACCCCGACGAAGACCATGTTCCAGTTCGAGCCCGCCCAGCTGCCGATCTGCGAGTTACGCGTGATCCACTGCTGTTGCGAGCCGGACCGCACCTGGCCGTCGACCTTGACGTCGGACATCCAGCCACCGCTGGCCCAGCCACCATCGTCGAGGATCAGGTTGCCGCGCACGTGCATGCGGCGGTACGGGGCGGCCTGCGAAACGGCCCAGCGGTCCGAACCGCCAGTCGGGGTGACCGAGAGGTTCTCCGCGCCACGCCAGAAGTTCTGGGTCGCGTTCTGCGGCGGGAACCAGTCGGCTTCGACGTGCACCGCGCCGTTGATGTTCACCGCGTCCGGCGTCAGGCCGAGGCCGAGCACCTGCGTGTAGAAGCCGACGTTGACGTCGACGTTGTACGAGCCGGGCTTGAACAGCAGCGCGTACCGGTTCGAGCCGAACTGGTTGCGCTCCTGCTGGCCGAAAACATTGTTCAGCTTGCCCTGGATGCTGCTGCTCGACATCGACGGGTCGAAGGTGAGCACGTTCGGGCCGAGGTCGGGCTGGCCGGGGTCCGGCGGCGTGGTGCCCACCGGGTCGAGCCGGAACGACTGCGCGCCGGTGCCGTTGCAGGTGTACTGCTGCAGCTGGACGCTGTCCGCGGTGGACGCGCCGGGCACGTCGAGGCATTTGCCGCTGTTGCGGTTCACGAAATGGTAGGTGCCGCCCGGCTCCTCGACCGCCTGCCACTGCTGGTTGTTCCCGCCGCCGTAGGCCCACAGCTGGACCTTGGCGCTGTCGGCCGTCGAAACGTCGGTGACATCCCAGCTCTGCGCGAGGTTCAGACCACTGTTGACGCGGAAGTAGCCGCCGACGGCCTCGAAGGTCCACTGCTGCGCGACGCTGGAGTTGCAGGTGTACTGCTGCACGGCCGTGGCGTTGGCCGCGACGGCGCCGCGGGCGTCGACGCACTTGCCGCTGCCCAGCCCGGTCACCGTGTACGCGCCGCCCGGCGTGATGGCGGCCTGCGCGACGGGCGCTGAGACCAGTACAGCGGATCCGGCTGCGACCACGGCCGCCGCCCAGAGCGCCGTTCTCCTGCGAGAGCGGGAAAAACCTTGTATGCCGAACACAAGACCTCCTCAGCGCCGTGCGTCATCGCACTCGCGAGGATGTTAGGGCCGTCACATCGCGAAGGTCAATATACAACTAAAAATAAGTCATGAAAGATGATCATCGGGTTTACTGGGGACTCCGCCGCGCTCCGCCGTCACCGCCGCGCCGAAACCCCGGCGTGGACCATATGGTCGCAAGGAGTCGCAGATGCGCACCCGCCCCCTGTTCGCACTACTGGCGTCATTACTGACCGTCGCCGCACTCGCCACGCCGGCTTCGGCCGCGTCCGGCCGGACCCACATCGTCAAGGTCGGTCCCGGACTGGCCTATCACCCCGAGACCGTCAGCATCCGGGTCGGGGACACCGTGAAATGGGTCTTCCCCGGCCCCGAGTTCCACAGCGTCCGAGGTGGTCTGGACCCTTCGAAGCCCTGCAAGAACGCGTGGGGCATCAACAGCGGCCCGAGGCACAACGGCCAGACGTATTCGTACACCTTCACCGGCCCGGCGACGCGGCGGATCATCCAGTCCGACCACGACGGTCAGTGCTACCAAGGGATGATCGGCTACGTGGACGTCGGAGAGTAGCCGGGGAACACATGTTTGGGTGACGTCATGCCGGGGCATTTTCCCGGCATGACCACTTGGCGAAGCCACAGAAGCAGCAGCCGCACGACCGCCGCACGGGTGATCACCGGAGTCGGCGCTCTATTCGCGGTCATCGAAGTCGTCTACATCCTCATGATCATCGCGGGCGCGAACGCGGGCAACGCGTTCTACGGGTTCATCCGCGCGCTCGCCGTTCCCCTCGCGCTGTTCTTCCCCGGCCTCTTCCCGGTCGACAACGCCGCCATCCGCGCGATCCTCGACTACGGTCTGGCAGCGGTGTTCTGGCTGGTGGTGACCGGCTTCATCGCGCGGATGCTCGGCCGCTGATAGCGGTACTTTTGGTGCTTGATCAGGTCTAGACCTTCGGTGACTATGGCTGTTCACACACTGTTCAGCCCACTGAACAGCCCCTGATCAAGGAGCGTGGACATGACGCTGGACAGTCTCGGCGTCAACACCACCGAGCAGCGGGTCTATGAGGTACTGCTGCGCCATCCGGATGTCACGCTGGCGCAGCTCACCGAACTGACCCGGATGACGGCGGAGCGGCTGCGCAGCCTGGTGAACTCGCTGGCCGACAAGGGAATGCTGAGCCGCACCCCCGGCAGGCCGACCAGGCTCGTCGCCGCACCGCCCGACATCGCGGTGGAGATCTTGGCCTTGCGCAGGCGCGAGGAGATCGAGCGCGCGAGGCTCGCCGGAGCCGCGCTCGGCGCGCGGTTCCGTACCGAAGGCGGACCGGTGTTGCAGGTGGTACGCGGACGCGAGGCGATCGCTCACCGATTCCGCCAGCTGCAACAGGTCGCGAAGCAAGAGGTGCTGATCCTCGACAAGCCGCCGTACGTTGTGGAGCCCGACGAAGCGCAGGACAAGCTGCAGCGCGACAGCCAGGCACGCGGCGTCCGCTACCGGACGATTTATGACCACAGCACCCTGGACCAGCCAGAACGCCTGGATTCACTGCGCCGGTTGACGGCATGCGGCGAGCAGGCGCGAGCGATGACCGGAGTGCCGACGAAGTTGGTGATAGCCGACCGTCGGCTCGGTCTTGTTCCTTATGAACTGCCCAGCGACCACCAGGCGGTGCTGTTGCGACCGTCCGCGGTGCTCACCGGCCTGGTGACACTTTTCGACCAGCTCTGGGATCGGGCCAGCCCATTGTGGCCGGACAGCTCGACCGGCGCGCAGATCGGCGCGGACGACCAGCAGTTGCTGGCACTGCTCGCGGCCGGGCTGACCGACCAGGCGATCGCCCGCAAGCTCGGCGTCGCGCAGCGGACCGTGGAGCGCCGGGTGCGCCGCGTCATGGACTCGCTCGGCGCCCGCACCCGCTTCCAAGCCGGCCTCCAGGCGGCCATCCGAGGCCTGCTGGGACCTCCCTGAGCGGGAACCCCTAGTCATTCAGGGGGTGTTCCGCGTGAACAGGGGCTTCCGTTGATCGTCCACTCGGCGTCACGATCGAGGGCAACGTGAACGAGGCGACGGCGGAAGGACAGGTCAGATGAAGGTCGGCGATCGCTGCGCTCTGCTCCACGAACTGCGGATCGGCCAAGGCCGGGAACTGGTCGTCTCGGTGCCACCCGGGCTGCAGGGCGCGATCGAGAACGTGGCCACCAGAGAAGGTGACCTTGAGCTGGCCGAGCGGGGAGTGGCGAGCGCGATCGCCGTTTACGACCAAGCCAGAGCGGCCGTTTCGGAGCAGCTCTACGACTTCCAGGCGACGCACGCGATCCCGGGGCTGGACGTCGAGCTGACGCTTAAGAAGGCCGAGACCGAGAGCACCAACGAACTACGCAGGCACATTCTCAAGGTCGCGGGCCCCAACCACGAATGTGTGGTCAGCAAGGGGCTGCTGCGGCTGAATTTCATCCGCTCCCGCGTGCGTGACGCCGAGGCGAAGCTCGCCAAGGTCCGCGCGGCGCAGCCGATCTACCGCGTCCGCCTCGACAACGGCATGGTCATCGAGGCGGCCGCGGATCACTGGTCCTGAACGGGTCGTGAGTGTTGGGCGCCGGTGGGGGCCGGGGGACCACAACCCCCAGCCAAAAAAGGGGGGGGGGGCAGGGTTAAGTTCCCCAACGTGTGGGCGAAGCC